>VEQL01000047.1 GCA_018883245.1 Chthoniobacterales bacterium | reverse complement strand
TGCAGCCTCGGGCAAGCCATCCGCCAAGCAGCTGATCAGCGCCGAGGCCATGCTCGTCGTCGATGGTGCCACGGGGAAATCGCTCCTCGCTCAAAGTGAGTCGCGGCGGGGCCAAGTGGCGAGTTTGCAAAAATTGGTGACGGCCATGGTGATTGTCGAGGCCGGGAATCTCGACAAGCCGGTGACGGTGACGGCGCAGGATGCCAGCTGCCAGCCGACGAAATTGCCGAACTCGGTGGGAGGAACCTACACGCGGCGCGAGTTGCTCCAAGCCATGCTCGTGCTGAGCGCCAACGATGCAGCTCGCGCGTTGGCCCGCGACAACAGCGGTAACGAGGCCGCGTTCTGGGCAAAGATGACGGCGATGGCGCGGCGCGTCGGCGCGACCAACTCGGTTTTCAAGGACAGCGCGGGTTTCACCGTCGCCGGGCAATATTCCACCGCGGCCGATATGGTGAAGATTCTCCGAGCGGCTTACGCCAATCCTTTGATCCGGCAGGCGGACTCGGCGAAGTTCCTCAACTGGCGCCAAGCGAATGGCAAAATGACGCAGCTTCGCAACTCGAACCGCATTCTGCATCGTCACCCCAACTGCCGCGCGGGCAAGGTCGGGTATACCGCGGCGGCTTCGCATTGTGTTGCGTTGGTCTGGGAGGAAAACGGGAAGCGTCTCTACGCCGTGGCTCTCGGCGGCAAGAACGAGATGTTCTGGCTGCAATTCGCCGTGGTCTTGAAGCTCATTGCCAACGGTTTGCTTTGAGTTGTGGCGCGACGGCCGATTGCAACGGCGCGCCGGGGACGTCGCGCCCTACCTGACCGTCCCTGCCGAGGAGAGCCAACGGACGAAGGACTTTTTCGCGATCGGTATCATACCAAACACCAAAAGGTTTTCGACTATACAGGCGGCGGGTGTTGGTTCATAAAGGAGGGATGGCCAGACGACTACCTGAGTTGGGAGAGCTGAGGCTCTCGGAACTGAAAGAAGCTTGGAAGAGCGAGCGTCGGGATTGGGCGCGGCAGCGTTTGCGGGTCATCCGCTTGGTGGCGCGGCACGAGCACAGCGCGCAAGAGATTGCCGAGGTGGTCGGGGTGAGTCGTGCCACGGTGTTCAACTATCTGCGGGTGTTTGAAGAAAAGGGTGTGGAAGGTTTGCTGCAACGCGATTACGGCATCGGCCGTCCCGGGTTGATCAGCGGTCGGCTGCAGCGGGAGCTGGTGGAGAAGTTGCGGTGCGGGGCCTTTGTGCGGGCCAAAGACGTGCAGCGCTGGGTGCGGGAGCGCACCGGGCGCACGCTTTCCTTGAACGCCTTGTATTACCAGTTGGGAAAAGTCGGCGGGGTCTTGCGGGTGCCGCGCAAGACCCACGTGCGAAAAGATGAGGCGCAAGTGGCGGCCTTCCGCCAAGAAGCCGCCGAGCGGTTGCTGGCTATGATCGAAGATCCTCAGCGTCCGGTGCACTTGTGGGTGGCTGACGAACATCGTTACGGACTTTTGCCCGTCATCCGCCGGTGCTGGGGGCTGCGCTCGGTGCGGGTTCATGCTCCCTACGCCACCAAGTATCAGTGGGGCTATCTTTACGAGGCCCTGGAGGTCGATGGGGACAACCGGCTCGAACTGCTTTTTGTTCCCCGCGCCCAAGTCACCACCATCCGGCTCAAGTTGCTCAAGATCGGCACGGTCATCTTGCGCAACACGCGCCGCATCCGCCTGCTCTTTTCCAGCGCTTATCCCCACCAGCAACTCTTTGCCACCATGCTCGGGCGCCTCAACTCGGCCTGACCCTTCATGGTGCTGTCCCCGGCACCAAAAAAAACAATGGGGATCAGGGGCGGTGTGCCCAAATCACGCGCCCACGGCAAAAAACACGCCCAAATCATCCCACTGCCGAATCATCCCGGCGCAAACCGCCAAAATAATCGACCGGTGAAATATGCGGGTTAGTGTTTGGTATTAGTTTGCCCACGAACTGGCCTCCACCAGGCGCAAGGCGTCCAGTTTGGCAGTGCGCTCCTCGCCCAGATCCTCGGGCCGCAGCAACAGTTGGCGGTCACCGGTCAGCCACGCGGTGACCGTCGCCCCGACTTCCAAGCCGACCCCCAAGACCAGTCCGTCGTTGTAATCCGTATGGTTCCCCAGCCCCTCCGCTCGGCCGGGGGGCGTGGGCCATAGCCGGTTCGGCGCCCGCTGTCATGCTTCCAACGGGCTCCAGACTCGGCGGAACCCCACGCCCTCGAAGTCCTTCGTATTCACCGTGGCGAACTCGGTCACTCCTTGGACCACCATCGTCAGGGCGCTGCGGGTGTCATAAATACGACGGAAAGCGAACGTTTTGCCGGCCGCCTTTTCCCACAGGGCATCGTGTAGGGAACGGCTCTCGGGCGGGAAGCCGAGCAAACGCCAGCGCGGGTGATGGCGGTAGGCTTGAATGACGTCCACGGCTTCCGCGGCATCCAGCGGACGCTTGAGCACGGCGGGATTGCGCAGCAGGCCGTAGAACTCGGCAAGGATGAACTCGGAAACGGCCACGTCCTCGTCGCGCTGGATGGAAGTCATCCAACGGTAAGCTTGCTGGTGCCACGGTGACGCCTCGTTGAAGGCATACAGCAGCAGGTTGGTATCCATCGAGAGCATCGTCACCGCCGCTTGGATTTGGCGCCGTGCCGCAACTCGGCGTTGGTCAACTGTGCTTGCTCTTTGACCTCCGCATGGCTGAGCCCTTTCCAGCCAAGGTTGCGCGGCTTGGGCAAATGCCACTCCCCGGGGCTCGCGGGCGTGGGCGTGTAAACGCTGAGGATGTATTCGATGCCGCGCCGGGCCAACTCGGCCAGCGAGATTTCCCTCGCCTCACAAAGCCGCTTGGCGCGGGCGTAGACTTCGTCCGGCAACTGGATCTGAGTGCGCGTCATGCCATCACTTTAACAGCATGCTCCGTGACGTCAAGATGGCGACATGAGACCTGCCCCTCTCACCGCCGGAGAATCGCAAACTTGGGCCGGCGGATAGTCCCATCTCGGCAACACCAAGACCGGGTCACTCCAGCGACCGCTTGGCCGACCTGCTTTCTTGCACGCGGGCGTTGGCTTCAGCGACTTCGCCGCCTACCGCATCCGCATCCTCTTCTATTGCGGTGGGCTCGATATGCGCCCTCGCTTCACCAACAGCTAAACCCACGGAATTTCACGAAGAACCTTTTTATCCCTTCGTCCCCTCACCATCTGAGGGTTTGAGCGGGATGGAAAACGAGGGCGCGGCACCAGAACCTATCCCGAAACCTCGCGTGGTGGCGCAGGGTCATGGCGGGGCGGATGGCAAGGCGCGAGTGGGTAGCGATGCCTCTCATGCTGGCGCGGCAGCCGCCGTCGACGGGATTGTCACGGGCAATGCCGCCGCGGATTTCCCTCGGCCGGGACTCGCCGTCCACCAACCCCGCGATGTGGCAGCACTTTTGGCAGTGCGGAACCCTCTGCGAGAGCGCGGATTTTTCAGCAATCCCGCTTGCCGCGCAACCGGCGGACGATCAGCGCCAGGCGCCGCCGTTCGCGCCAACCGACGGCCAGGGCAATCGCCGCGGCGCCCCAGATGACATTGGCCTCGGGAATCGGGACGAGTTCGCCGTTGCCACCGATAAGAACACCACCGCTGATGTTCTGGTTGGCGAAGTAGATCTGCCCGAGTTGCGTGGCGGTGAGCCCGCTCGTGCCGAAGAGAACCTCGGCCACATCGCTCGACTGGAGGTATTGCCCCTGCCAATTCGTGATGGTGAGCACGGCATTGGTCGCCCATGTAATGCTCGCGCTGTTGGCGAACTGCAGGAAGCGCACATTGGTGGCGGCGCCGAGATCGATGGTCGAACTGGCGTTGAGCGTCAGTGTCCCGAGCGTTTCCGAATATCCGGCCGTTGAAGTCCCGACAATGAACGTGCCGCCGTTGAGGACAAGCCCGATCCCGTTGCCGATCTGGTTGCTCGCGCGGAGGATGAGCGAGGCGCCGGAATCAACCGTGATGGAGGACGAATTGTTGATCGCATTGCCGGAGGAATTGCTCAGCACGAGAGAACCGGCCCCGACCACCGTCGCGCCGGTGTAGGTGTTGTTGGTGCTCCCCGCCAGAACCAACGTGCCCGCGCCGATCTTGTTCACGCCGCCGGTGCCGGAAAGCGCCCCCGATTCCGTCGTGGTTGTGTTCGCCGCGATGTCATAAGTCGCGTTGTTCAAGGTCTTGGCCCCGCTCAAGGTGACGGTCTGCAACGTGGCAATGTTGTAGATGCTCATCGTGTTGGTCAGGGTGCCGGTGGTGTCGATGACGAGCGTCGAAGCACCGCTCGACTGCGTGATGGCGCCGGAGCCGAGCGCGCCGAGATGTTGCACGCGCAACGTTCCGCCGTTGAGTGTGGTTGATCCGGTGTAGCTGTTGCTGCCGGTGAGGGTGAGTGTGCCGGTGCCGATCTTGGTGAGGGCGCCGTTGGAAAGCTGGCCGCTGTAAGTGGTGCTCGCGTTGTTGTTGCCGATGCTGAGCGTGCGGGTGAACATGTTGAGATTGCGCGAGCCGGAGAGTCCGCCGAGGGTGGAATTTTGCCCGATCGCCGTCACCGTGCCGGCATCGGCCGCATCGAGGTTCAAGGTCGAGTTTTGCAGTGCCGTCGCGCTGCCGATCGACAGGCCGCCGGCCGCAAGCCGGGTCTCGCCCGCGTAGTCGTTGCCTGCGTGCGTGAGCACGAGCGTGCCAGCCCCGGTCTTGGTGAAGCCGTAGGTGGCATCACCATCGGTGACGATCGAACCGATGGTCAGATTGCCCACGGTCTCGATGACCGCGCCGGCAGCATTGATCCACACCGTGTTCTTGTTGCCGGTGCCGACGATGGTGGCCGCGGTTGAACTGGAGTTTGCCAATTTACTGCCGGTGCTGGCCATCTGGGCGGCCTCGTAGGATCCAGCGGCGACGGTCTGGCCATTCACGTCCAGCGTGCCGTTATTGAAGAGGTAGCCGGTCCCGCCGTTGATGGAGGCCGTTCCGCCGTTGAATTTGAGCGTGCCGCCCGCACCGATCGTGAAATTTTCGGCGGTCGTCAAAGCACCGCCGCTGTTGAGGGAGACGAGGCCGCCACCCTGAAACGTCGGGGTATTGCTGAGCGTGCCGCCGCTATTGATGTTGAGCTGGCCACCGGAAGCGATCGTCGGGGCCGCGGTGAGCGAGCCGCCGTTGATGTTGACAACGCCGCCGCTCTGGATCGTCGCGGCTTTGGTGAGCGTGCCGTTGGTATTGATGTTGATCGCGCTGTTGGCATTGACGGCCAGTGCTCCGGTGATGCTCTGCGACCCACCGCTGATGTTCCAGGTGCCCGCGCCGCCGTTTCCGCCGACCGAAAAATCGCCCGTCACCGTAAGCGTGCCCCCGCTCTGATTGAGCGTGCCGTTTCCGCCCGCGCTGTAGCCCAGATAGAGATCTCCCGTGTTGCTGATGGCTCCCGAAGAAAGGGTATTGGTCGATGTGCTGGTCAGGCTGAAGTGGCTCCCGCCCGCGCGATTGAGGTTCAGCGTGCCGCCGGCGACGTTGACGGCGGCCCCGTTGAAATAGCCGACCATGTTGAGGGATCCGGCGTTGACATTCCATGTGCCCGTGGAGAAGCCGGCGTCGTTGTTGATGACCAGTGAGCCCGCTCCGGCCTTCGTGAGCGAACCAGAGGCGCCGAGGTTGATCTGGGCCGCGTTGAGGGTGACCGTGTTGCCATTGGCATCGATGGTCGCGCCTCCGTTGGTGCCGGAGATGGAAGTGGTAATACCGGCCGTGGTATAGTTGAGATTGCCCAAGGCCTTGAGCGTGCCGCCGCGAAGGTTGTAGGTCGCTGTTCCGCCGCCACTCACCATGTTGCCCACTTCGAGCGTGCCGCCCGTCTGGTTGTAGGTGCCGGTGCCGCCACCCGACCCCAGATAGAAAATCTTGCCGGCCGCGACGCTGAAGTTGCCGCCGGACTGGTTGACCGTCGCGTTGCCTCCCTGGCCGAGGTAGAGGTCAACCGAGGAGTTGAGCTGCCCCGATGACACGGTGTTCGTTTGAGTGCTGTTCAGGCCGAGGTGGCTGCCGCCCGCGCGATTGAGGTTGATCGTGCCGCCGGCGACATTGAGGTTGGCCCCTGTGAAGTAGCCCGCATCATTGAGCGTGCCGCCGTTCACGTTGACCGTGCCCGAGGTATAGATGTGGTCCACGGTGGTAGTCATGGTGCCGGTGCCGGAGATCGTCAGCGTGCTGTTGTTCAGGAAACCGAAGACGCGGTTGAAGGTGGCCGTGCCGCCTGAAACCGTGAACGTCGCCGAGCCGCCGTGGCCGATGTTGGCGGTGTCGGCTCCGGCCGACAGGGTGAACGAACCGCCGGAGACATTGATCGAGGAACCTGCTCCATCCCAACCCAGCAGCATGGTCTGGTCTGCCGTGACGTTGCCGCCCGAGATGTTCATCGTGCCGACCGCACCACCGCCGATCGCTAGATAGCCGTTGGTGAGCGTGCCGCCGGTCACATTCAGCGTGCCGGTTCCGGGATTGCCCAAAGACCAGTAGCCCCCATAAGTGGAGTTGTAGCCGATGAGCAAGCCCTGCGTCCAGCCGCCGCCCGTGTAGGAATCACCAGACTGGAACGTGACGGTGCTGTTGTTGCCGATGCCGACGCCGGAAGAGTTGGCGGGCACCGCGGCCGTGCTCCACGTGCCGGTCGCGTTCCAGTTGCCGTTAGTGACGATCACGCTCGGACCGGCGAGCGCGGAACCGGCGAGGGCCAAGAGGCCGAGGATGGCAACGATTGCGGAGCGGGGGGATGTTTTCAGCGGTTGTGACATGCTGAATGTGTGTTCACAGGAGGGCTGCATGAGATCTCCGCGCTTGGTAATGGGGGGGCTTCGGACTCGTGTCGCAATCTCTGCGACATAATTCTGAAGTTTTAACGCTAACTGCACGACTGTCGTTCGCATGCGTCCATTGGTGAAAATCGCACAAAAAAATAATAACCGCGGGCGGAAGACGCCGCGGACAATGCGGGTTCTATCCGCAAGCGCGGAAAGAAAGCGGGAGGAATATACGACGTCCCTTTGCTTTTGGATTCATCCGCATGAGCAAAATTTGCCCGCAGAAAGTCTATTTGCGAAGGGAGGTTGGTATTGGAACCTATCCCAAAACCTGGCGCGGTGGCGCATCAAGCACCTCGCGCTGAGGGCGACCTCAAGAATGCGCCCAGACCGGCAGCGCAAAAAGTCCGCAGTCCAACTGGTAGTAGTCTTTGCCCGGCCGCGGTGCATTGGGAATGTCGCCTCCGTGCCAGAAGTTGGCCCAGCCGTGTTTGGGGAGGAGTCCGGGTTTGTGCCAAGGCCCGAGCAAATTGATCGGCAGGCCGGTGACGGTGAGGGAAATCTCGCCGGCATCCCCGTAACCCAAGTCCCATTCCAAGCCCGGACCATAGGACTGGAAACGGCGGTCCCCGCAAGCCGCTTCCAAAACCGAGCCGCCCCAGGTGCCGGACGCAACAACGAGACGACCTTCACCCCCGGGCCGGCGGAAACGGTAGCAAACTTTGCGATCGTAGAACGGCATGCCCTGCGACTTCCATGAACCGAGCGTCGGCGGGCCGGAGAGCGGAGCAAGGACGAAGCCGGGGTCGGCGGGCAGAACGGAAAAATTGCCCAGCAGATAAATTTGATCAATTTCCTGCCGGACATCGAAGGGCATGGCCGTGAGTTCTATGACATTCTCGCCGGGACGAAGCAGCGAGCCGACGGGGACGCGACCGATGCGGCAGTCCATCCACGCGGGGAGATCCCCGGTTTCGACCGGCTGGCCGTTCACCCGCAGGCGCCAGAGTTCCGGGCATTCGTAGCAGAGGTCGATGGATTCGGTGTCGGTGCCGGCTTCGATCCGCACGGTGTAGCGGGCGGTGCCGCCGCTTGAGGGGGGCATGCGGCGATTCGCCGAGAGGACATGGTCACGGTATTGGATCACGCCGGTCCACCCGTTGGTGGTCATGCCGTTTTTTTCCCAGAAGAGACGGTTGGACTCGTAAACCAGCTGAGTCGGGAAGGTGTCGCCGCCGACGTCGAGCGCGCAGGTGTCGAGGACGAGAACATTCGGCTCGAGCGCACGGGCATCGAGAAGTGTCAGCGGTTCACGGTCGCGGAATTCGCGGGTCACGGTCGCCCTGGAAACCGGGGTTTCCCCGAGGTATCCGGCAAACAGGATGACGGCCCCTCCGGCAGGCAACTCCAGCGTGCCGTCGAATGGGGAAATGCCACCGGTGCGGGGATCCAAGAGGTGACGATCCCCGTTCTCGGGAACCGTCACCGCGGAGGTCACGGTCTCCGGGGAGGAGTTCACGATGAGGTAATAAATCCCCTCCCCGCATTCGCGGCGCTGGTGGGCGACGCCGGCCGGCGGCGGTGTGCGGAATTGCAAGCGCGGCGGAACCGCTTGCAGGGCGGCGGCAAGAAGTTCCCCGGCGGTATTGAACCAATCCGCGGGCAGGCGTTGCGGCCAATCGTCGGGGCGGCCGTCCAACAACGGATTCTCCGGCCGGCAGCCCAGAATCTTGCCCCCATCGCGCGCGAAAGCTTCGAGAAGCGCCAGCGTGGCACGCCGCAAATTCCGCAGGCCGGGAGGAAGGACGATCACCTCGTAGTTCTGCGCGCCGAGACGAAGCCCCGCGCCTTCGACGGCCCCGGACTCCGCGAGCACGTATTCGTCCCCGATGTCGAAATCGGCCTGCGCATCGGAAAGCGCCTGCGCAAACCGGCCCGCGGCCTGGCGCAAAGGAGTCACCGAACGCTGCGTGTCGGCGAGCACGGCCACCGGGTCGGTCACGGCGTCCCCGGCGCTGCCGCGGCTGATGCAGTCGGATTTCGCGGCGAGGCAATAGCCGGTGGTGAGCGGATCGATGACGAGCAAGCGCTGGCGCGTCGTGCCGCGGGCGACGAGCCAAGCAAGGCGCCCGAGTTCGTCATTGAGCGGCCCGAGTTGTTCGAACCACGGGCTTTGTTCGCTGAAAAATTGCGGGTGATCTTTTTTGCGCGCCCCGCGGATCGTGGTTGCCGAGTAATGGGGGACGAAAAGATTCACGCCGTGCACGGCGAGGAAGCGACCGATGCGCAACCAGTCGAGCGGGGTCGAGTCGTGGCCGCCCGCGCCCCAGCTTTCGTTCATCACGCGCTTTTTGCCGAACTGGTTTGCCACCGACTGCACCTGCTTGAGGAAGTAGAGCGCGTGGGGTTCGGTGCCGGGCGCGGCAGGATCGAGATTCTGCGGATCGCCGTAGTCGTGCCCTTCGAGGAGAAAACACTCCAGCAAGTCCGTGCCGGGCCAATCCATCCGCGTCAGCAGGTGCACGTGCCCCGGCGTGGCGTAGGGGCACGGCCAATCGTGCTCGAGATAGTGACCGGTGGACGGAATCCCGTTCCCGGTGCACCACTCGGAGAGCGGAAGGGCAAAATTCTCGAACCACAATTCGTGCAGGGTCTCGTAAAAATCGAAGCGCGTAGCGGCGCTTGTCGCGGAATCGAAATACAAATCGGCGAGGACATCCTCGACCGGGTAACCGCGGCGACGGCGGAATTCCGCCTGCACCAGCCGCGTGAAATGCTGCCCCTGCGCCCACGGCCCGTGCCCATCGGAGGTGAGGTGCGGTTCATCGGTGAAGAACGCCGCGCAGGATTTCCAGTCATCACCGAGTTCGTCGCGGTAGCGCCGGTAAGTGGTCTCGAGAAACGCCTCGGTCGTCTGCGGGTCGAGGAGGCTGGTGTAAGGAAATTCCCCGTGCCACGGCATCGGATGCATGCGCTCGATCACGAAGGCACACCACGAACTTCCGGACGGCAAGTTGCCGGCGGGCAGTTTTTCCACGGGAATCCCGTTCTCCGTGCGATACACGGCCAGAGCGTCCGCGGGCGGCTGCCCGGGGAGTTTGCCGAACTTCGGAATCACATGGTGCGAAGCGGTCTGGGGCGAGCGGGCGGGCACGTGCCCGCCGGCAAACCCGCTGGGATACGAGTGCTCGTCGTAGAGCGCAGGGACCAGTCCGAGCCGGCGGCATTCGGCGATGCAATGACGGATCAGCTCGAACCAACGCGGCGACAAATATTCCGTGATCAGCCCCGGCCGCGGGTGAAGGAAAACGCCGCCGTAGCCGACGCGAGCCAGACTTTCCAGCAACTCCGTGAGGCGCGCCTCGCCGGCACCCGGAACATATTCGTCGTTGAGGACCAAAAAAGGCCAAGGCCGGAATTCCACCGGAGGATCCGCGAACCCGGACAAGAAAGACGGAGCAGCACTCATCGAACCTTGCCTCCCGCTCCCGGCATTTCCGCGGGAGCATTCACCACAAACGCGAACGAACCGCGGGGAAAATTCATGGGCGGTGACGATAGCAGGCGATGTTTTATTTCAACAGTCCGAAAAATCCGGACCGGAATCGGGAACGCAACTTTGACAATATCAAGGCAGAAGATAATCTCGTCTTTCTCATGCACTCCCCATCGGACAACGGCAGCGATCGGACGGAAACACATCAAGAGCGAGGACTTCCGCGGGGGCCGGTTGGCCGAAGGACATCTTTTTGCGCGGTCTTGGCGGCCCTCGGGCTTTTTGCGGGATGGTGCACACCGGGTTTTGCCGCCGAGGAGCAGGTGGCGCTTCTCAACGCCGGCTTCGAGAGCAATGCCGAGCAGGAGGATCTGCCTCCCGCGAACTGGACGCCGAGCGTCGGACATCCTCGCGTGTATCTGGTCGCGGCGAGAGACGGTATCGAGCCGGCGGAGGGGAACTCCGCGCTTCTCTGCTCGACCGGGCCGGACTACGCGGCGGTGTCGCAGACCACGGGTGCGCGTTTGGTTCCGGGCGCAACCTATCAGCTAAGCGCACAGTTTCTGGGGCGGGCGGTGCCGGACGTCTCGCCCGGGGGCTACTGGCTGCGGTTGCTGGCCCGGAATGTTTCGAACCCGCAAGACGCCGTCATTCTGGCCAATGAGTTCAGCGACGAGAACGGGATTGCCGGAGGCGAGTGGCAGAAGAAAGCCCTCACTTGGAAAGCTCCGGATGACCTCGCCAGTGTGCCCTCGATTTCCCAAGGAATCACCGGCACACAACCCGACGGCACGGCAAACCTTTCCGCAGGAAACTATGCCATCGAGGTGCTCGTCGGCGGCAGTTTCCCCACGCGGAAAGAAGGCGACCCGAGAGTTCTGCAAACGTGGATCGATGATGTGAAGCTCACCCGCACGCTGCCTTAGGCCGTTGCTCCGCACCTCCCCGCGCGGAAGATCTCTCTCCGCGCGATTTCGAACCGCCCCAAAAAACGAAGCACTTGTTATGACGCAAAAAATCCTTCTCATGCTCGCACTCTCCTCAACCCTGCAAGCCATGGCGCCCGATCCGCTGGTTTGGACCACGCCCTCGACGTCTTCGGCGGGCTCGATGCCGATCGGCAACGGGGATATCGGCCTCAATGTCTGGGCGCAGGCCGATGGCACGATCCGCACCTACATCGCCAAGACGGATGCGTGGGACGCCTCCGGACGCCTGCTGCGTCTGGGCGGGGTGGACATCGCATTTTCGCCCAATCCGTTTGCCGGCGGCGACTTTTCGCAGACGCTGGATGCGGCGGCCGGGCAGATTGTTTTCAAGGGCGGGAACGGATTCGAGGCGAGGCTCTGGGTGGATGCCAACGCGCCGGTGATCCGGGTGGAGGCTTCCGCGCCGGCGGGGGTTTCCGTTTCGGTGAAACCGAACATCTGGCGTCGCGAAAAGCGGGAAATTCCGACGGATCAATTGCAGGGCTACACGTGGTATATGGGCGGGGGGGAGTCGATGGGAGGAATCTACGGGGGACCTGAACCGGTGTATTCTTTCCCGGATGTCGTGACCGACCTCGAGGGGGACCGCATCGGATGGTATCAGCGCAACGAAAGCTCTTTCTGGGAGTTCGGGTTCCGTCACCAGCAAATGGACGGCCCTCCGCCGGGGGAAACAGATCCGCTGCTGCACCGGACATTCGGCGTGGTGTTGTCGAGCCCCCAGCTCGCAAAAAAAGGAGCCGAACTCCTCGAGTCCGCCGCGCCGGTGAAGGACTTCCGCTTGGACATCGTCGCCCTCACGGAAATCACACCCACGGCGGAGGACTGGATCAAAGACGCGGTGGCACTGTCCGGTGAGGCGTCATCGGCCGACCTGGCCAAGGCGCGCGCAGACCACGAGGCGTGGTGGAAGAATTTCTGGGACCGCAGCTACATCCGCATCACCAAGGCCTCCGAACCGCCGATTGATGTCGCCAGCGCGACATCCAACCCGCTCAGCATCGGGGTGGATGCGCAGGGACTGAACGGCTTTGTCGGAACGGTCGCGCGGGTCCGCATATTCGGCCACGCCCTTTCCCGCGAAGAGATCGCCGCTTTGGATTCGCCGGAGCCTGCAAAAGGGCTTGTGGCCGATTGGGACTTTTCCGGTTTCAACGGGGGCTCGATCACGGATTCGGTGGGCGGTCTCGTCGCCGAGCCGTTCGGCAACCCCCAGGCGGCCACGGTGGACGGCAAAACGGGAGTCCGCCTTGCGGGCACCGACGGCCTCCGTGTGCCATCCGATCCCAAGCTCGACCTGACCCGCGGAGGAACGCTCGAGATGCTGATTTCCGCCGATACCCAGGCACCCGGCGGGGGGAGGCTGCTCGACAAGGGGCAGCCGGGAACCGAGCAAGGATACGTGCTTGATACCTTTCCCGGGAATTCCCTGCGCTTGATCACCAAGGCGGGGGCGCTGGAAGGTGGTCCGGTGCTTCCCGTGGGCGGATGGCACCGTGTGTTGGCCCTGTTTGGCCCGGACGGTCGCCGCATCAGCATCGACGGCAAAATCGTGGCCGAGGCTGCTCCCGCCCCTCCTGCAGCAGAGCCTCTGGCCAGCGAACTCAATCAGGCGTATCAGCTCCAACGCTACACGGCCGCGTGTGCCGGGCGCGGGGCTTTCCCGATCCGCTTCAACGGTTCTCTTTTCTGGGGCGAACGCCAGGATGTGCTCGGTGCGCCTCCGATCGATCCCGATTGGCGCATGTGGGCGGCCGACTACTGGTGGCAGAATACCCGCCTCCCCTACTATCCCATGCTGGCGTCCGGCGACTATGACTTCATGAAGCCGCTCTTCGACATGTATTTCCGGCGTCTCCCGACCGAAACCGCCCGCACCAAGGCATGGTTCGGCTGCGAGGGGGCGTTCATGGCGGAAACCGCAAGCTTCTGGGGCATGATGTCCAACGGCGACTATGGCTACGAACGCCCTCCGGAACTCGAAGTGGGCGAGTTGAAAAACGGCGTCATGCGCTACTACTGGCAGCCGGGCATCGAACTCACCCACATGATGCTCGACTACTACGATCACACCGGGGACGAGGCCTTCGTGAAGGAGCGGCTGGCCCCGATGGCCGAGGCTTATCTGAAATACTACGCCACCCGCTTCGGCCGCGACGGGAACGGCAAGCTTGTCATAACGCCCGCGCAATCGCTCGAAACCTGGGCCAATGTCGTCAACCCCACCCCGGATGTCGCCGGGCTGGCCCAAAATACCAAACGCATCCTCGCCCTGCCGGAAAACCTCGTGCCGGAATCGCTGCGCAAGCTCGCGAAAGAAATGCTCGATGCCACCCCGGAAATCCCGATGCGGACCGAAAACGGACGTGAAATCATCGGCTTTGCCGAGGAGGTCAACAGCCAACGCAGCAACTTCGAAAATCCGGAGCTTTACCCCGTCTATCCCTACCGCAACTACGGCATCGGGCGCCCGGGCCTCGATCTTGCCCGCGAGACCTACGCCGCGCGCATCACCAAGGATCACTTTGGCTGGCACCAGTCGGGCATGCAGGCCGCATGTCTCGGCATGGCCGACGAATGCGCGATCATCCTCCGCGCCAACCTGGGGAATAAAAATGCCAATTTCCGTTTCCCGACCATGTGGGGGCCGAATTACGACTGGGTTCCGGATCAGGACCACGGCTCCAACCTCGTCAACACCCTGCAACTCATGCTGCTCCAACCCGACGGCGACAAGATCCTCCTCGCCCCGGCTTGGCCCGAGGGCTGGGAGGCGGACTTCAAACTCCACGCTCCGAAAAACACGACCGTCGAGGCTTCCATCCGGAAAGGAAAAATCGAAAACCTCAAAGTCACGCCGCCCGAACGCGCCAAGGACGTGGTCGATTGCCTCAAAAAAAAAGTGACTCCATGATGCACCTTGAATTTTCCGATTCCGGAGTCTCTTTTTACCACGGAGACAAGCTCGCGGGTCTCTATCGCCACAACGATGAGTTCAAGCCCCACATCCATCCGCTGCGCACCCCGCTCGGGCATGGTGTGACTTCGGTCTCGCCGCACGACCACAAGCATCACAAGGCGCTCATGTATGCGCTCCGCGTGGATGGTGTGAATTTCTGGGAGGAATTCCCCACTTTGCCGGATGAGCTGACCGGACGCCAGAAACACATCGAGTTCTTTGATGTCGTTGCCGATGGAGCCGAAATAGGCTTCACCGAGAAGCTGCACTGGTCGGCCATCGATGGTTCGCGGCCTTGTTTTGACGAGGTGCGCAGGATCACCTGCCGTTATGAGAACGGCGAGTATGTCTGGAACTGGAAAACACGGTTGACCGCCCTTCGTCCGCTTCGCTTGATCCAAAGCCAATGGAGTCATCCCTTGGCCGATGGATCAAAGGTAAACTATCACGGACTTGCAATCCGCTTCCGCCGGGATATGGCCGGTGCGCTCGGCGGTGCCACCCGGGGAACGGAGCTGCGTCTCGACGGCAAGGCCACCACGGGAGTTCCCATCGAGCACATGGGCAGCCGGCCCAAGGAAGTCACTTATATCGGAAGCATTGATGAAACCTGGCCGGTCGCGATGGCCGGCGTCAGCGTCAGGCAGGAAAAGGACCATGCCCTCTACGTTCTGGATGCGCCGTTCGCCTTCATCGCTCTCGGCCCCACCAATGCGGGGGGTTTTGATCTCGGAAAGGCGGAAATTCTCGAGGACTCCTTCACGATCCGCGTCTTTGATGTGAAACCATGAAAACCTATCGATCCGCAATCATCGGAGTCGGGGCAGCCACCGCGGGCGCCCTTAAAGGCGGCGGCCACCAGGTCGGCTACGCCCACGCCAGGACCTATCAGCAAAGCACGAGGGCCACGCTCGCCTGCGCGGCGGACATTAATCCGGAAAACCTCGCCGCTTTTGAAAAACAATTCGGCCCGCTCAGCGGTTATGCCGATTACCGCGAGATGCTGGAGCGCGAGAAACCCGACATCGTTTCCATCTGCACGTATGTGGGACTCCACCGCCGCATGATCGAGGACTGCGCGCTGGCCGGGGTGAAGGGGATTTTTTGCGAGAAGCCCTTTCTGGCCTCACCGGCGGACCTCGCCGCCGTCCTCGCCGTGGCTGAGCAGACCGGGGTAAAAATTATTGCGGCCCACATCCGCCGCCTCATGCCCTCCTATCGGCGCGTGCGGGAAATCATCGACTCCGGAGAAATCGGCGCTCTGCGTCTGATGTCCGCCGGCATCCAGGACTGGGACTTGAGCGAGTGGGGCTCGCATTGGCTGGACATGTTCCGCTATTGGAATGGCGACGCGCCCGCGCAATGGGTGCTCGGATCGGCACGCGTGCGCGGCGCCCGTGGCTACGGACACGCCATGGAAGAACACGCCGTGGCATGGTTCGGATTTGAAAATGGCGCGCGCGGCCTCGTGGACGGCGGCTGCGGCATGGCTCCCGACAACTCGATGTGGCCGGTTGCCGAGGGCACCGGAGGCCTCGTCCGCATGCTCGGCGAACAGGAAATTCTGATCGTTTCTTCCAAAGGCAGCCGCCATGAAAAGTTCGACCGGCAGACGCCGCAGGAACTTTACGACGCCGCATGGGGTGGCAGCCTTCAATCCCTGGTTGATTGGATGGAGGGCGGGCCGGTGAGCCTTCTTGGCCTGCCCAACATGCGCCACACCTCCGAACTCAACCTCGCCGCCTACATCTCCGCCGGACAAGGCGACCGCATCGACCTGCCACTCACCGACTTTTCCCTCGACGAGTGGCCGCTCGAAGCCCTCGCCTTGCGCAACGCCTGAAAAGGTGGCATCGGCTTCTCTCCGAGCCGTAGGCTCTACGAGCTGGAGGCCAGCCGCTGCGTTCGGTTTCTTCATCCGCAAGGATGCCGATACCACGGGTTTTCCCGGCCACCCAAAGTCTAGAACCGTCGTCCCTTAAAAACCCCTCGCCAGTTGGTTGTGAGAGGGTTCGATGGTCTGAAGCCACCAAGTCCGCAGAACTGAGAGCAGCGCCGAAAAGGTTTGGCGCATCCACAGGCTCAAGTTGGAGGCGGCGCTGGCCAGGAGCAGGTTGATCGCATCGCCCTGCTGGCCCTTGAGGAAGTTGCGGCCGAGGCGGTGATCGCTTTTGAGATGGCCGATGCGCGGTTCGATCGCGGCGCGGCGACGCAACCGCCCTCTGGCTTTGCGCCGTGCGTAGAGGGAGTCGGAGGCTTTCGGGGGCTTGGGCGTGATCACCTCGGTCTGGCCACACCAGGCTTTGCCGCGGTAGCCGCGATCGGCAATGACCACCGAGGGACGATAACCGGCCAGGCGTTCCACTTGGGCCAAGGCCGGATCCAACGTGTGCCCGTCGTAGTCGTTTTTCGGCAAGCTGTAGGCGCCGAGGATCACGCCGCGGTTTTTGCCCATGACCACCGAGGCCTTGGCCCCGAACTCATACTTCTTGTGCTCTTTGCCCTTGGACAGGCAGTAAACCTGCGGTTCATGCAGCGAGTAGACCTTGTCACTATCGTGTCTCTTTTGCCGCAAGACGCGCTGGGCCACTTCCAACCAACGCCGCTCCTGGCAGTCGGCCGGCAACGCCTTGTCCAGTTGCCGCACCACTTGTCCGGCAATGGTCTTCAAGCGCCGTGCCGCCTTGCGCGCCCGCGCCGCCCCGCCCTTGGTGCGCCAGCCGCGTTGCGCGCAGAGCAGCTTCGGCACCGTGCGCACAAAACTCTGCCGCAATCGGATCCCGCGCTTCTGTGCGTGCTTGACCCCGGTTCGCACGATCTTGGCCGAAAGCTTCGTGTCGGTCGGAAAGGTGATGTTCTTCTCCTGCGTGGTCGTGTCGGCCACCACTTCCTTCTCCCGCCCACGGTCCCCGTGCAACTCGATGGTCGCCGCCAAGATCTTCTCGGCCCCCTGCGCGCCGATGCGCTGGCGGAAATGCACCAACTCGCTGGCCTCGCACGGCGCTCCCCACTGCAGCTCGCGCTCTCCGCAGAAAAACTGCGCATACGGACTTAAACTCCAGAACTCTACCACCCGCTCGTCGCTCAAATCATACAGATGCTTGAGCAGCAACAGCCCCACCATCCGCCGGATCGGCAAGGCCGGACGACCTTCTTCGCTGTAAAGACCACCAAAGGCTTCTTCGAACTTCGACCAATCAAAGGCTTCGGCCAACCGGTAAAGCTTCTGCCGCCCGTCGAGTTGATCGCGTAACTCAGGCAACAAAAACGAACTCTGCGCTGTGGGGTTCACTTTGGGCTTCATACTGTTTTGGTTTGCGGGGTTTTGCCCCCTTTGCGGGACTTTTCCTGCAATCCAATACAGCAACTTCCGTGCCTATTATTATGACAAGCAACAACTTAAAGCGTTTTTAAGCGACGACTAGAACCTATCCCGAAACCTCGCGGGGTGGCGCAGAGTCATGGCGGAGCGGATGGCAAGGCGCGAGCAGGGAGCGATGCCTCTGCGCATCGTGACTGGCGAAGCAACGCCGCCAGACGCCCCGC
>VEQL01000046.1 GCA_018883245.1 Chthoniobacterales bacterium | reverse complement strand
CCCTTGCCAGCAGTGAAGGGAGATCGGCGTCGCGGCCAGAACTTCCAAGGCGCGCTCCGTATCGACGCCCAAAGTCGCGTAGTGTTCTTTTGCCGGGCCGTAGGCCGAAGGATCGTTTGTTTTCATGATCGGGATTGGTTGCGGTTGTTGTTGGTGCGAGGTCATTAAACGATTTTGCTGCGAATGGCGAGCATTAGAACCTGTCCCGGAACTTGGCGGCGTGGCGCAGGGGCATGGCGGCGCAGCTGGCCGGGGGTCAGAAAAAACGCGCCAACACTTCTTTGGTTTGCCTGACTACCTGTCTGCTTCCCCGTTGCATCTCCAGGCGTCTCATAACTCTTCGCACCCGTGCAAAAGACAACGAAACCTTTCATAAAAATTTTGTGCGAAAAGTAGTTGACAGCGTTTGCTTCCGGTTTAGAAAACCTTTTATCCAACTCCCCCCAAAACATGAAATGCTCCAAAAGCGTTAGGTCCCTCCGCGTCGTCACCTCGGCTTTTCTTCTGGCCGCCGCAAGCAGTGCTCTCGCGCAAACAACCCGCACGTGGGACAATGGTGCCGCCACAAGCGTCCTGACCACTTCGAATAACTGGTCCGGCGATACGTTGCCGGCCAGCACGAACGCCACGGCAACTGGGCGTCAGGATGCCTTGTTCGATGGAACCGTCGCCGGCACGCTCAACCTTAGCTTCGGGTCAGCCTTCGGTGGGAACTTCGGTGTCGGATTGGTTCTCGGTGCCAGTCAAACCAGCGCCGTCAACATTACCAACTCGGCTTCGGCCCAGCAGACGCTTCGGATCGTCAACAGCACCAGCGCAAGTGTAGGCGGCATTCAGATCGCCAGCGGGGCGGGCCCGCTCACCATCGGTGCAGCTGGGTCAGCCAACCCGATCCTGTTGGCTTTGGGCCAAGGTTCCTCAGCGCTGAACTACTACTTTGCCAACAACTCGGCCAATACCGCCACCATAGAGGAGAATGTCACGATCACCCGGGGTGGTAGCCACGATGCCACGATGTATTTCAACGCGGGCGATTGGAACGTGAAGGGTGTTGTCAGCAACCTGTCTGCGGGTTTGCTGAGAGTAGAAGCGGGCACCGTGACGCTGTCCGCGAGCAACGCGTTCACAGGTGGTGTCAGAGTCGGAGGAGGCACGCTTGCCATCGGGAACAACAACGCACTGGGGTCTGGAGCGTTGAACCTCAACACGACAACGTCGTTGACGGTCAGGTCATCGGACGCTAACGCACGAACGATTACCAATGCTTTGACCCTTGGAACTGATGCAACCTTTGGCAGCGTCGGAACCGGCAATCTGACTTTTAGCGGCGCCGTCACCGGTGGCTCCAGCGCAAAAACCATCACGGTAACCGGCATCACAGCGGAGTTTGCCAATACGATCACGGGTGCCGGGGACCGGGCGAAAGCAGGGACCGGCACCCTGCTTCTGTCGGGTAACAACACCGGTAATGCTTTCAATCTCTACGTCAATGAGGGCACTTTGGCGTTCACGTCGGCGAGCGCCTTGGGCAGCGGCGCGACCGCGATCCGCCTCGGGCAAACGACCACCGACGGAGCGCTGCGGTATACCGGTTCCGGCGACACCATCATTAGCCGCCAGATCTCGGTCGGCAACGGAAGTGCTGCAGGCAACAACGGAAGTGCCACCGTTCAAAACGACGGTTCGGGCACGCTCACCTTCAACAATGCCACTTTCAACCAAGCGGGCACTGCCGCAGCCAACCGCACTCTCACCCTGCGTGGCACCAACACCGGAAGCAACACGATCTCGGGCGTGATTGTGGACAACTCAGGCGCCACGGTGGCCGTCACGAAGACGGATGCGGGCAAGTGGATTCTCTCGGGCAACAACACCTACACGGGTGCGACGACGATCCAGCAGGGCACTCTGGTTCTTTCGGGCAGCAACAACTTCGCCTCCTCGCTCACGACGTTGATCCAGCAGGGCACGCTCGTTGTCGGCAATGACAACGCTGGTGGCTCCAGCACGATCAACCTCCGCGCCACCGGCGGTGTGACGGCTCGATTGCAATCGGACGGCACGGATCGCATCCTCGCCAACGCCTTGACGTTCGGCGGCGACAGTTCGTCGACGAACTACCTCGGCGGCGCCGGCTCCGGCAAGCTCACGCTCAACGGTGGCGTCAACTGGGGCACTGGTTCGAAAACCTACACCATCGACGGCTCCACCGTGGAGTTCGGCGGTGCGTGGACAGGGGCGAGCACCGCGAACATCAACACCATCGACGGCACCGGGGTGGCCACATCGATCATGATCCTCAATGGTAACCGTGGCGCCGCCGCCAAGGAGATCAATATTGGAAACGGTCTGACTGTGCGGGCCAACAATGCCAACTCCTTCGGCAGCGACAACACCGAGCCGCTCAGCATCCTTGGCGGCGCCAACACCAGCGTGGTGGAATTGACCAACGACATCACCCTGGCGCGCACCCTCACCGTGCAGGGCCGGGATACAAACAATGCGAATGTCGCGCTGCGCAACCTTGCGGGCAGCAACTCTCTTGCCCTTAGCGTCGGCTCCACCGGCACCCGCTACAACATCGACTCGCAGGCCGGCACGCTCACTATTTCCTCGGTAAGTGGCTCGACCGGCGCCCGCGACCTGTTCGTCACCGGTGCGGGCAACGTGGTCCTGCCGAACTGGAACAGCCGCGAAGACATCACCATGAACGGCACCGGCACCCTGACCATGGGCGGTGGCACCGAAGCGACCGCGCTCAGCGGCGTGGCCACGGTCAATTCCGGCACGCTGGATCTCAATGCGACATCAACCAACGCCGCCTTGGCTGCCACCAATGGCCTTGTCATCAACAGTGGCGGCACAGTGGTCACCCGCGGGACCGGGACCTCCATCGGCACCAACACGGCGGTCACCGTGAACGCCGGCGGCCTCATCGACATCCAAAAAGCCAATACCTTCAGCGTGCTCTCCGGCGCGGGCACCATCCGCAATACCACCGCCTCCAACTACACGAACACCGTCGAGAGCGACAGCAACTCTGGCACTTTCAGCGGTGTGATCGAGCAAGGTTCCACCGGCACGCTTGCTCTCACCAAAAGCGGCAACGGCACCTTCACCCTCTCGGGGAACAACACCTTCAGCGGCGGCGTATTCATCGATCTCGGCACCTTGGTTGTCGGCAATGACAACGCCTTGGGCACCGGCACGGTCAACCTGAGGGCAAATGCCGCCGGCGAAGTGGCGCGTTTGCGATCGGACGGCACGGATCGCATCCTCGCCAACGCCATCACCTTCGGCGGGAATTCGACTGCCCAAGCGAACTACCTCGGCGGCTCCGGCTCCGGAAAGCTCACGCTCAACGGTGCCGTCGAATGGGGCACCGGTTCGAAGACCTATACCGTGGACGGCTCGACCGTGGAGTTCGGCGGTGCGTGGACCGGTGTGAGCACCGCGAACACCAACACCATCGACGGCACCGGGGTGGCCACGTCGCTCCTCATCCTCAATGGCGACCGCGGCACCGCCGCCAAGAAGATCAACATCGGCAACGGTCTCACCGTGCGGGCCAACAATGCCAACTCCTTCGGCAGCGACAACACCCAGCCGCTCAGCATCCTCGGCGGTGCCAACACCAGCGTGGTGGAATTGACCAACGACATCACCCTGGCGCGCACCCTCACCGTGCAGGGCCGGGATACAAACAATGCGAATGTCGCGCTGCGCAACCTTGCGGGCAACAACTCCCTTGCCCTCAGCGTCGGCTCCACCGGCACCCGCTACAACATCGACTCGCAGGCCGGCACGCTCACCATTTCCTCGGTAAGTGGCTCGACCGGCGCCCGCGACCTGTTCGTCACCGGTGCGGGCAACGTGGTCCTGCCTAACTGGAACAGCCGTAGCAACCTAACCATGAACGGCACCGGCACTCTGACCATGGGTGGGGGAGCCAACCAGTCCTCGCTCACCGGCGTGGCCACCGTCAACTCCGGCACGCTGGATCTCAACGCGGCTTCCGGCACTGGGGCCTTGGCCGCCACGGGCGGGCTCGTGATCAATAGTGGCGGCACGGTGGTGACCCGGAATGCCGGCACCTCGATCGGCACAACCACCGCCGTCACGGTGAACGCCGGCGGCCTCCTCGACGTTCAGAAAACCAACACGATTGGCGCGCTCTCCGGTGCGGGCACCATCCGCAACACGACCGCCACGGACTACACGCTCACCGTGAACAACGATAACGGGTCCAGCACCTTTACCGGTTTGCTGGGCAAGACCTCGACCGGCAATCTCAGCCTGACCAAAAACGGCACTGGCACATTCACGCTCGGCGGGACCAACACGCACAACTTGGGGGCGACCACCGTCAGCGCCGGCACCCTCGTTTTGGCCGGCGGTCTTATCTCATCCACCAATAATATTTCGGTCGCTGCTTCCGGCACCCTCCAACTCGCCGGTGGCTCGGTATCCGTCAACAACGGCGCGGGTTATATCCTCAACTCCGGCGTCTATGACGTGAACGGGCAGACCGTCGCCGCCGGGTCTTATGAGTCCAGCCCGTTCTGGGCGGCCAACGCCAAGCTGATGAACTCGAGCGCGACCGCGGCCTTGATTGACGGCACTGGCGGCAAGAACAACATCTGGATCAACGCCGCCGGCGCGGTCATCGACACGGTCGGCGATCTCACCATCAGTTCGACCATCAACGACAACGGTTCGGCCGCAACTCGCCGCGGCTTCACCAAGACCGGTGCCGGCGTCCTCACGCTCTCGGGCGCGAACAACAGCTACGGGGGCGAGACGCGGCTTGCGGCCGGTGGCCTATCGATCGGCAGCGCCACGGCACTGCAAAACTCGACCCTGAACCTCGACGCGGCCGATGCCGGCACGGTGACGGCGATCGGGCAAAATTCCACCCTTGGCGGACTCTCCGGATCGCGCAATCTCGACATGCTCACCCGCACGCTCAGCATCGGCAACAACAACGCGAGCACGACTTACAGCGGGGTGCTTTCCAATGGCGCCCTCATCAAAATCGGCACCGGCACGCTCACCCTCTCCGGTGTGAACACCTACGGCGGCGGCACATTCTTGAACGGCGGTTGGCTGACCGCCGGCCATACCAATGCCTTCGGCTCCGGCTCGATCACGGTCGGTTCGGGCACCACGCTCAACCTCACCAACTTTGTCGTGGCCAACCAGATTGTGAACAATGGCGGCACCATCCTGAGCACGGGGCAACTCAGCGATGTGGTGGCGACCGACGGCACTACCGATATTGGCGGCAACGACAGCACCATCGCCGAAGTCAGCGGCAGCGCCACCGTCAATGTCAGCGGCAGCGGCGTGACCGTCAACCAAGCCAGCGGCGGCACGCTCAACGTTTCGGGAAGCAATGCGAGCGTGGCCGCTCTCTCCGGCGGCACCGTCAACGCCAACGCGGCGGGCTTGGTCGTGACCAACTTCAGCGGAGGCAACATCGCCGTCTCCAACGGTGTGACCGTTGCCTTGCGCGGAGGTTCCTCCTCCGGTGTTGTCAGCGGCTCGGGCGGCATCGCCAAGCAGAGCGCGGGCACACTCACTCTCACGGCTTCCAACACTTACACCGGAGCCACGACGATCGAAGCCGGCAAACTCGTCGTCAATGGATCGCTCGCCACCAACAGCACCGTCACGATCAACAGCGGCGGCGCCTTGGGCGGCGGCGGCACGGTCGGCTCCACGGTCGTCGCCTCCGGCGCAACCATCACCCCGGGCAACTCGCCGGGAACTCTCACCATCAACGGGGATCTCACCTGGAACAACGGCGGCAGCTACGACTGGGAAGTCTTCCGCTTGCCGGGCGAGGGGACGGCGGGCACCGACTGGGATTTGCTCAGCGTGACCGGATCGCTCAACCTCACCAATCTCACCGGCTCGCCGCTCTTCAATATCAACCTCTACTCGATGTCGAGCACCACCACCTACGGTTCGCTGACCAACTGGTCGCCCACGGGTGTTTACGCCTGGAAGATTCTCGAAGCGGGGACCGCCATCAACGGATCCTACATCACCCCGAGCTACTTCAACATCAACACGGCCAACTTCCAGGACACGATCACCGGATTGTTTGCCTTGGAGCTGCGTGACGGTGGCACGGGTCTTTACCTGACTTACAACGGGGGCGGCGAGCCGGTGCCCGAGCCGGGCACCTGGGCTTCCGCCGCGCTGCTGGCCGGCCTCGCCTTCTGGCGCTGGCGCCGCCGCAGCCCCGCACCGCAGGCCTGATCCCGCACCCGCCGCGGATCCCGTGGCATGTGTGTCATAACCAGCCCGAAGAGATTCCGGGACAGGTTCCAAAGTTGATGGAGGGGCGGAACGGGCCTCGCATTCTTCCCGCTTCAGCCACGGCGTTCCTGGCGGAACCCATCCGTGCCACCGGTGTGATCCGTGGTCCGAGTGCGTGGCTTGGGCTCATATCCGCATCAAAACGCCCGGGTATTATCGGTATGGGCAGATGGTCATGGCTTCTGGTGCCGCGCCCATGAATTTCCGCGCCTCGGCAACCCAGTAGATTGTGCTCCAGCCCCGCATGACAGCATCGCCCTATGGCGACCGGCGTCGCTTCGCAGACGGAGGAAAAAATCGGAAAAGTTTTTGTGTGGAAAATTTTGCGATAAGTAGTTGACACGATTTCTTTCTGGGTTAGAAATCCTTGTATATGACCCCTCAAGAAACCCGCCCCAAATCCCTTCTTGTTGTCACGTCGCTTCTACTGCTTGCCGCAAGCAGTGCTCTCGCGCAAACAACCCGCACGTGGGATGCCGGTGCAAGCACGTCGGATCTTCTCACCGCATTGAACTGGTCCGGCGATGCGGTGCCCGGCAATACAAGCATCGCGCTATTTGACGGCACGGTCGGTGGCGATCTCAGCCTCACCTTTGGTGCTGCCTTTGGGGGCTCTACTGGCCTCGGGATCACGATGACGAACACGCAGACTGGCAATCTCACGATCAACAACTCGAGTGCTACGCAACAAACCATCCGCATCGACGACACCACGACCTATGGCATCAAAATCGCGAGTGGTGCTGGAGCGTTCACGCTTGCGCTGCGGGCACGGCGAATCCAGTGCAACTCGTGTTGGGCAGTGAAGCTAGCGGAAATTTGAATTACTTCTTCGACAGTGATTCTTCCCAGACGGCCACTCTCCATGAGAACGTCACGATCACCAGAGGCGGCTCTCACAATGCGAACTTGTATTTCACAGGAACGGGTCTTTGGGATGTGAAGGCGACGCTTGGCAACATTGCTGCTGTCGGCGTCAACGAAAGCACGGCGACCGCTACCCTGTCGGCGGACAACACTGCTGCCTTCGCGGGCAGTGTCCTTGTCAACAACGGCACCCTGCGGTTCAGTGCCGCCAACAACTTCGGCACCGGTGCGTCGGCCATCCGCCTCGGGCAAACGACCACGAGCGGTGTGCTGGAGTTCGTGGGGTCGAGTAACACAGTGGTCAGCCGCCAAGTCGTGGTCGGGAATGGGACTGGCACGAGTGACGCTGGAGGCGGGACGATCGCCAACAACGGGGGCGGCACCCTCACGTTCGACAATGCCGCTTTTAACTCCGTGGGCACCGCCGCCGCGAACCGCACGCTCACGCTGCGTGGAACTAACACCGGAAACAACACCATCTCGGGTGTGATTGCCAACAACAATACAGGCACCGTTTCGGTCATCAAGAGCGATGCCGGCACGCTGATCTTGTCGGGCAGCAACACGTTCTCCGGAGGCGTGAATATCGACCTCGGCACGTTGGTTGCCGGACACGACAGCGCCTTCGGCACCGGCACGGTCAACCTCAGGGCGGACACCGCCGGCGAGGTGGCGCGTCTGCGGTCGAACGGCAGCGACCGGGTGATCGGCAACGCCATCACCTTTGGCGGTGCGTCGGCCGCCACGGCGAACTACCTCGGCGGCGCCGGCTCCGGCAAACTCACGTTCAACGGTGGCGTCAACTGGGGCTCGGGAGAAAAGACTTACACCATCGACGGCTCAACGGTCGAATTCACCGGTGCTTGGACGGGCGCGAGCACCGCTAACATCAACTTCATCGACGGCACCGATGTGGCCACATCGCTCCTGATCCTCAATGGCGACCGCGGCACCGCCGCCAAGGAGATCAACATCGGGAATAACCTCACCGTGCGGGCCAACAATGCCAACTCCTTCGGCAGCGACAACACCGAGCCGCTCAGCATCCTCGGCGGCGTCCGGACCAGCGTGGTGGAACTGGAGAACAACATCACCCTCGCTCGCACCCTCTCGGTGCAAGGGCGGGACTCGGCAAACGCCAACGTCGCGCTGCGCAACCGGTCGGGTGACAACTCTCTGGCGCTTGATGTCGGAGCGGGCGGCACCCGCTACAACATCGACGCCCAGGCCGGCACGCTCACCATCACCAACATCTCCGGCCAAACCGGCACCCGCGACCTGTTCGTCACCGGTGCGGGCAACGTGGTCCTGCCGAACTGGCAGAGCCGCCGCGATCTCACGATGAACGGCACCGGCACGCTCACGATGGGCGGCGGAACCAGCCAGACCTCGCTCAGCGGCGTGGCCACGGTCAATTCCGGCACGCTGGATCTCAACTCGACTTCCGCCGGTGCGGCCTTGGCCGCCACGGGCGGGTTGGTCATCAACAGTAACGCCATGGTCGTGACCCGGAGTAGCGGTAACTCGATCGGAACGACCACCGCCGTCACCGTGAACGCCGGCGGCCTCCTCGACGTTCAGAAAAACAACGTGATTGGCGCGCTCTCCGGTGCGGGCACCATCCTCAACACCACGGCGACGGACTACTTGCTCACGGTCAACAACGACAATGGGTCCAGCACCTTTACCGGTTTGCTGGGCAAGGCCTCGACCGGCAATCTCAACCTGACCAAAAACGGCACTGGCACATTCACGCTCGGCGGGACCAACACGCACACCTTGGGGACGGTCACCGTCAGCGCCGGCACCCTTCAACTTGCCGGCGCCTCGGTATCCGTCAACAACGGTGCGGGTTACATCCTCAACTCCGGCGTCTATGACCTGAACGGCCAGACCGTCGCCGCCGGGTCCTACGAGGCCAGTCAGCTCGCCGCCGTCGGTGCCAAGCTCATGAACTCGAGCTCGAACACGGCCACCATCGACGGCACCGGCAACAAAAACACGGTCTGGATCAATGCCGACGGCGCGGTGATCGAAACCGTGGGCGACCTCGCCATCGGTTCGATCGTCACTGACGGTGCGGGGACCCGTGGCTTCACCAAAATCGGCGCTGGAGCGCTCGTCCTCCTCAACGATGGCAACGATTACGACACTACAACGATTTCCGCCGGCACGGTGCAGGTGGGCAATGGCGGTTCGACCGGCCGGCTTGGCCTGGGCGCCGTGACCAACAACGCGGCCCTGGTCTTCAACCGCACCGGCTCGGCTACTGTGGCCAACAACATCTCGGGCAGCGGAACCTTCACCAAGCAGGCATCTGGCACAATTACCCTCACCGGCACCAACAGCTACACCGGCACCACCACGGTGAGCGCGGGCGGCTTGCTGGTCAACGGCGACATGTCCGGAGCAACAAATACTCTCACCGTCGCCTCCGGCGCGACCCTGGGCGGCTCTGGCATCATTGGTGGCGCTACCACCATCAGCGGCAACCTGGCACCCGGCAACAGCCCCGGCCTGCTGACCTTCACTAGCGACCTGACGCTCAGTAACACCGCGGTGACCACGATGGAAATCGTTGCTGGCACCAGCTTTGTCCGCGGCACCGACTTTGATGCGATCGATGTCGGTGGCCTTCTGACTTATGGCGGAAGTTTGGTATTTGACCTCAGTGGAGTCCCATTCGGAGCTGGTGTTTATAATTTCAACCTCTTCGATGCTGATTCTTTCGGGGGAGACTTCGACAGTGTTACCTTGGCCGGCCTCTACACAGGTTCACTGACTAATAGTTTTGGGACATGGAGTGCCAGCTACTTGAGTGGCTCTCTTACCAACAACTGGACTTTCACGGAAGCCGACGGCGTGCTCGCCTTGGAGGTGGTTCCCGAACCTTCCACCTACGCTTTGCTCGCTGTGGCAGCAGCCGGTTTGGGTGCGCATGTGATTCGTCGCCGCCGCCGCTGATTGGCCGGCATCGACCTGGCGAAGACCACAACACATTTGCTTTTCATCGCGGGTGGGCGGCCTTTAGCTGCCCACTCGTTCTTTTATCGGCGAACGCTGGCGTCAGACGCCGAGCTTTTCGAAGCCTGCGAAATCAGGGGGAACGGACGTCCCGCCTGTGCCGATGCGAAATCACAGGCGAACAGGAACAGAGTGGATATGGCCCGCTGGCCAAGGCCCTTGCCCACCGGCTTCTCTCCTGCGCTGGGGCGGCGCTGCCGGATGTGGCATTGGCAAGGCTGCCAGTGCCACGGGGTCTTCCCGCCCGCAGGAAGTCTGTTTGCGAAGGGAGGTTGGTATTACTGGGCGGCCGGTTTCGTGACCGGGGTCACCTGAACCGCGTCGATGAAGGTGGTTTCATCGCCGGTGGCGCCGGCTGCGGCCGACGCCGGGATGACGTGAACGAAGGTCAGGGACATCTCCGGTGATGTGGCGGTGAAAGTGTGCTTTGTGACGACCCATTCATCCTTGTTGGTCACGGGTTCGGCGCGCTGGAGATAAACCGGTTTCTTGCCCGGGGCATCGCTCTTTTCCCGCAAGATGACCGTGAGAGCCCCGGCACCCGTATCGAGTCTGCGACCCGCCTGCGCCCATTGGACTTCATACTGGTTTCCCGGGGTCAGCCCGGAGATGACGCCACTGAACATGTGTTGCGGCGATTTATCCGGCAGCTGGCTTTTCTTCCGATCTCCGCGCACGAAGGCCATCTGCGATCCTTCGTATGCAGTCACGTCTTTCGCCAGACCCGCCTTCTGGCGGACGATTCCGGAAGAATGCCCCCAAGCCCATCCCGAGCCCTTAAGGCTCTCCGATGGGGCGGCCAAAATGGGCTTCTGAATGGCTGACGGAAACTCGAAGCTGGGGTTTTCGATTTGTTGGGCGGTGGCCGGTGCGGCCCAGTAGGCGAGGGCTCCGGCTATGGTAAGCGCCTTTGGATAGCTTCGCGAACGCCGAGACATGCTTTAGTTTCCCCTGCGTGCCCCGCCTTGGCAAGCCGATAGGCGCGGGGTGATGCCAATTATGAAAGCTTCCATAATTTTACCTTTTCCACGGAGCGGAGCGTTCTGCCTGCGCGCAACCCGTCGCCGCCATCCGCATCCGACAATGGAAACCGCGGTCAGGAAGCGGCGCGGATTTTCACCGGATCGAAATTGGGAGCGAGCATCTGGTTGACCGCGAAGGCCACGATGTATGCGAGCCCGCAGATGCCGAACAGGAACGTGTATCCCTGGTCGGGAAACCGGTCCAGAATCACCCCGCACGCGATCGGGAAGAGGATGCCGCCGATGGAGCCGGCCATGCCTCCGATCCCGGTGAGCGTGGCGACGGCGGTTTTCGGAAACATGTCGGAGACCGTCGAAAAAAGGTTGGCGGACCACGCCTGGTGCGCGGCTCCGGCAAGCCCGATCAAAATCACGGCGGTCCAGTTGCCGGCCAGGCTCACCGCGAGGATCGGCAGCACCAGGATCGCCGGCACGAAAAGCCCGATTTTTCGGGCGCGGGAAGGCGCCATGCCGCGGGCGGCGAGGTAGCCGGGCAGCCAGCCAAGGGCGATGCTCAGGACGGTGACGATGGCGTAGATCGTGACAAGCAGAAGCCAGCTGCTTTTGATGTCGAGCCCGCGGGTCTTCTTGAAAAAATCCGGGAGCCAGATGAGGAAAAACCACCAGACCGGATCGGTGAGGAACTTGCAGACGATAAACGACCATGCTTTGCGGTAGTGGAGAACCTGCCGGAAGCCCAACGGGGCGGAGGTTTCCTGCGGGACCGCGGTTTGGTCGCCGAGGATGTGCTCCCGTTCGGCCGCCGAGACGCGGTCCAGCGTCTCCGGTGCACCGTAGAGAGGAAGCCAGGCGGCGATCCAGACGAAGCCGGCAAGTCCGGCAAAGACAAACGCCCACTGCCAGCCGAAGGCGTATGCCACCCAAGGAACGACCGCGGGGGCGATGATGGCTCCCACATTCGAGCCGGAGTTGAACAGCGCGGTCGCCAGCGCCCGCTCCCGTTGGGGGAACCATTGCGCGACGGCTTTGACCGCGGCGGGGAAATTGCCGCCCTCGCCGAGGCCGAGCGCGATGCGGGCGGCGAAAAAGCCGCCGATGCTTGTGACCAGCGCATGCCCGAGCGCCGCCAGGCTCCACGACGCGATGGAAACCGCGAAACCGACCTTCGTCCCGAACCGGTCGATGAACCATCCGAAAAAGAAAAGCCCGATTCCGTAGGCCGCTTGAAAGGCGGAGTTGATCATGCCGAACTGGGCGTTCGTCCAGTGGAACTGGTCGTCCAAAATGGGCTTGAGGAGAGACAGAATCTGGCGGTCGATGTAATTGACCGTCGTTGCGAAAAACAGCAGGGTGCAGATGATCCACCGGTAGCTGGAGATGTGAGGGCGTCGGGTCACTGGCGGAGTGTTGCGGGAAGTTCAGCGGGCCAGCCAACCGCCATCGACCGCGAGGGTGAACCCGTTGACGTAGTCGGAAGCGGGAGAGGCGAGGAAAACCACCGCGCCGGCCAAATCACCGGGGTTTCCCCAGCGTCCGGCCGGAATGCGCTCGAGGATGGCCTTGTTGCGGACGGGGTCGGCGCGGAGCGCGGTCGTGTTGTCGGTCTCCATGTAGCCGGGCGCAATGGCGTTGCACTGGATGCCCTTGGGTCCGAGTTCGCAGGCCATCAGGCGCGTGAGGCCCATCACGGCGCTCTTGGAAGACGTGTAGGAGGGCACGCGAATGCCGCCCTGGAAGGAGAGCATGGAAGCGATGTTGATGATTTTGCCGCCGGAGTTCTGCGCGACCATCTGGCGGGCGGCCGCCTGGCTGAGCAGGAAAACGGCCTTGATGTTGACGTTCATGACGTCGTCCCAGTCCTTCTCGGAAAAATCGAGGAAGTCGGCGCGGCGGATGATGCCGGCATTGTTGACGAGGATGTCGATGCGGCCGAAGGATGCGAGCGTTTCCGAGGTGATGCGGGCGGCGGCACCCGCCTCGCCGAGGTCGCACTGGCAGGTGACGCAGCGACGGCCGAGGGCCTCGATGCGCCGGCGGGTTTCGTCGGCGCCGGAAACATGCACGGCGACGATGTCGGCCCCGGCCTCGGCGAGGGCGACAGCCATGCCTTGGCCCAGACCCCGGCCGGCCCCGGTGACGATGGCAACTTTGCCGCCGAGTTGGAATTGTTCGAGAATGTTGCCCATGGCGGATTTTTTTCGATGTGCGGTTATTTGAGGGCCGCGACCGGAATGCCGTCCATGTCATCAAAGCGCTGGTTTTCGCCGCCCATGGCCCAGCAGAAGCGGTAGGCCGAGGTGCCGGCTCCGGAGTGGATGCTCCAGATCGGCGAGAGGGCAACCTGCCCGCTCCGCATAACCAGATGGCGGGTCTCCTGTCCCGGTCCCATAAGATGGATCACCGCCTGGTCCTCGGGGAGGTCGAAATAAAGATAGACCTCGGAGCGGCGCTGGTGGGTGTGCGGAGGCATGGTGTTCCACACGCTTCCCGTGGCCAACTCGGTGAAGCCCATCACGAGCTGGCAGCTGCGCGCCCCGCCCTCGCGGATTTGCTGGACGATGGTGCGGCGGTTGGCCGAGGCGGGATCGCCGAGTTCCAGGCGGTTGGCCTCCGCCGGACGGACGAGCGTGGTGGGATGGCCGGCGTGCGCGGGATAACTGACCAGGTAAAACTTGGCCGGTTCGGACGGCGAGTCGCTGCGAAAGAGCACTTTTTTCGATCCGCGCCCGACATAAAGGGCATCGAGCTTGGCGAGGGCATGGGTGCCTTCGTCGGTTTCGACCGAGCCGGGACCGCCGATATTCAGGATACCCAGCTCGCGGCGCTGGAGGAAAAAGTCCGCCGCGAGTTCCTTCTGCGAGGCTTCGAGGGCGATGGGGTTCGAGGTCGGCACCGCCGAACCGATGATCGTGCGGTCCGCCTCCCAATAAACCAGTTCGATCTCGCCGGGCCGGAAGAGGGAGTCGATTAAAAATGTGTCGCGCAATTCCTGCGTGGTCATGCGCGAAAAGGTGACGGGATCGGTGGTGTGGCGTGTTTTCATGGAATTGCTTATTGGAGCGACTTGGAGAATGCCGTGAGTTCCCCGGCCCACGCCTCGGGGGTGGTGATGACGCCGGCTTTTTCCCAGCCGTAGCCGGGATAGCAGGTGACAAGGCCCTGACTGTCTGTCGCGGTGAGGATCAGGGCGTGGCTTTTGTCTTTTTCGGTCACGGCCAATTCTTTGGTCTCGATGGGAAAGCCGGGCGCGAGGACGACACCCGTGCCGAGGCCGCTGTCGCCGATCTTCTCCCAGCAGGAAACCCAGCGGTTCTCGGGGGAGAGCGCGGGCGCGGCCTTGCCGTCGTGAGTGGTGACGCCGATAGCCACCGGCAATCCTGCCACGGGCTGCCCGTCGCGGGTGAAAGTGGAGTCGGAACGGAAAAACCGCTGACCGGGAACGATGGTGATGCGCTTGACTTCCCGGATCGGGGCGCCGGTGCCGACGGCAGGGTATTGGTAGGTGAGTTCGAAGACCGTTTTGGCGGGCGTCTGCTCGAGGATTTTCCAATCGGTGAAGGTGTCCGAAGTCACCATCGCGCCGTCCACCCACAGCGCCGTGCCGCCGCACCCGCGCGATCCGCCGACATGGTAAGGATCGTATCCCTCGCCATGATCTTTGTGGTAGCTCACCCCTTTGGTGTTTCCCTCATACCATTTGTCGATGATCGGGTGGGTGACGCGCTTGAGCCAGCAGTCGATCCCGCTGTCCTCGGGGCCCTGGCGCAAGGCCGGACCGTAGGTGCGGAAGGCCACCAGGTCGTTCTCCCATGCGAAATCATCCTTTCGCTCGGGGACAAAGCGGGCATAGGTCGTGCCTTCGGCGCAAAACGCCGGCGTGGCGGATAAAAGCAAGAGGAGCAGCGTTTTCATGAGAGGCGGTTTCGGGTCATTCATTGGAGGCCTTGGAGGCGGGGTTCTTGTTTTTGTGTGGAGCGTTTTTGGGCTTTTTCTTGGGGGCAATGCCGATCTTTTCCGGGTTGTATTTGGCGGGGTCGAAAGCGGGGTTGGGGATCGGACGGACCGCTTTGGTGTCCACCAGGAAGGCTTCGATCTTGGCATCCAGTTCGGTGACCTTTTCCGGCGTGGCGGAGGCGAGGTCTTTGGTTTCGCCGATATCGTCTTTCAAATTGTAGAGGCGCCAGGCGTGTGCGCCGTTTTCGCCTTCGTGGAACAGGCGGATGAGTTTCCAGTCGCCATCGTGGACCACCACGCTCGGCGGCAGCCAATCGGGAACGGGTGGAGAGTGGGGGAAGTAGGTGAAAATCGGGCGCGGCGGAATCGTGCCGCCTTCGAGGACCGGAACGATGTTCGTGCCGTCGAAGGTCTGGCCCGGCTGCGGGGCAATGCCGAGCATCCCGAGCAAAGTCGGATAGATGTCGGTCGTCTGGACCGGCACATCCGAACGGGAGCCGGGCGTCACGACCCCCGGCCAATCCACGATCCACGGGACACGGATGCCGCCCTCGTAAACGGTGGCCTTGCCCCCGCGCAGGGGAGCGTTGCTCGTCGGCGTGGTGCCGTCCACCTCGTCATACATGTTGCCGCCGTTGTCGGAGGTGAAAATAACGATGGTTTTCCCGGCGAGGCCGTTCTTGTCGAGGGCGTCGAGCAAGGTGCCGACGGCATCGTCCATGCTCTCGACCATGGCGGCATAGGTCGGGGAGCGCTGGGGGTCGTTCGGATCGATGAGCTTGCGGTATTTCTCCACCAGCTCCGGCTTCGCGTTGAAGGGTGCATGCACGCTGAACTGCCAGAAATTGAGGTAAAACGGACGGTCCTTGTTTTTTTCGATGAAGGCGGCCGCCTCCTCCGCCATGCGGTCCTCGATGTGCTCGCCCGGCTTGCGCGGCTTGATCGTTTTGTAATGCCAGGGCGGCGCCACAAACATTCCGGCGGGACCCGGTCCGTGCCAGTGCGGCATGTCCACGTCGAATCCCTGCTCGAGGGGCGAGTAGGGCTCGGCGCCCAAGTGCCACTTGCCGAAATGGCCGGTGACGTATCCGTTGGCCTTCATCATGTCGCCGAGCGTGTAATACTCGGTGTCGAGGCGGGTGACGGAAATAAGATCCGTCGCCTTGCGGTTGGGGGCTGCCTGCTCGGGAACCCCGGCTTTCAAGCGGACATCTTGCTCGTGGCCGGCCGGGGCGGTCATGCCGATACGCGCGGGATTCAGCCCGGTCATGATGCTGGCGCGCGTCGGCGAGCAGAGCGGACTGGCGGCGTAGGCGCGGGTGAAGGTCATGCCGCGCTTGGCCAGACGGTCGATGTTCGGGGTCTGATAAAGCTTCGTTTTTCCGAAAAGCGTCGTGTCGCTCCAGCCAAGGTCGTCGGCCAGAATCAGGATCACATTCGGCTTGGTGTCTGCCGCAGCAACCACAAGTCCGGGGGTGGTGGCCATCATCGCGATGGTCACGCTATTTATCAACGGAATGCGCATAATTTTGACACTCTTAGCCACTCATTCAAGAAACGCAAGCTGCGTTTTACATTGGCTCTTTTCCGCATGACGGCACATGGTCATGCAACAGAGACATGCCTCAGTCTCGACGAAAGCAGTCGAGACCGTCGCTATTTTCCTTTCGCCCTCGTCGGATTTTTCAATTTCGCCATGGGGCCGTGCAAACTGGAATCGCGTGCGAGTTACGATATCTGAAGTTTGAGCGGATTCACTCGGGCTGCTGACGAAACTTTTCCAGTGGAACTTGCACGCGCAATATATTGCTTGCTGGGGGGCAGAAATGTCATTTATATGCAATCGATTACTGTTGATTTTCCCATAGACCCATGAAAGCACCTCCCCAAATCTTGTTCACCCCGTTGGCCAATGACGGCGGCGAGTCCGTGATCCTGCTCGACAACGTGCGTCTGGAACTGCAGCCGTGACTTGCAGCGGCGGCGCAATTTTTTTTCTGTAAAAGTTAGCGGTTAATTTTGGGGTAGGTCAGCAGGGTTCATGTTGAGGTAGATTTTTCCGGCGAGCCACTCTTCGCTGATTTCGCAGAGGAGAGCGGAGACGAGGCGGAGCAGGGAAGCCTCGTTGGGAAAGAGGGAGGCGACGCGGGTTCGGCGCTTGAGTTCTTGGTTGACGCGTTCGAGGGCGTTGCTTGTGCGCATGCGGCGCTGGTGTGCGAGGGGGAGAGAGAAGACGGCGAAGCCCTCCGGGATATTTTTCTCCATCCATGCGGAAAGTTTCGGAGCGGATTTGGCGTAGGAAGCGACGAGATGACAGAGCCGGGATTGGGCGGAAGGGAGATCCGGGCAGTTGAAGATGGAGCGGATGTCGGCGGCCACGCTGGCGCGCATGTCGAGACGGGGAACGTAAGCTTGGGCGTTCTGCTGGAGGTGGAACTGGCAACGCTGCCAGGGAACAGAGGGGAAGACGGCGGCACGGGCCGCGGCGAGGCCGGGATGGGCATCGCTGACGATGAATGTGAGGCCGTGAAGCCCTCGGGATTGAAGGGAGGCAAGGAAGGTGCGCCAGTGAACCTCGGCCTCGCTGAGGGCGGCGCTGACGCCGAGAACGGAGCGTTTCCCATCGGGGCCGATCCCGATGGCGATGAGCACGGCGCAGTCCAAGAGCTGGCCGCCCTGCCGGACCTTTTCGTATCTGGCGTCCAAGATCATGTAGGAACAGCTTCCCAGAGGGCGGTCCCGCCAGGATTGGAGTTCGGCATCGAGTTTGGCGGCGGCGGTGCTGACCTGGGTGGAACTGACGGAATGCCCGCAGAGTTCCTCGACGATTTTGGTGACTTTGCGGGTGGAGACGCCTTGGACATACATCTCGGCCAGGGAGAGCATGAGGGCTCTTTCGCTGCGGATGCCCTTTTCCAGAGCGCTGGGATAAAAGTCCACGCCGTCGCGAACCTGGGGGACGCGGAACTGGATGGGGCCGACACGGGTGGCGAGGGTTTTTGGTTTGAACCCGTTGGCGCGGCCCAAGCGGCCATCGCAGCGCTCGTAGG
>VEQL01000045.1 GCA_018883245.1 Chthoniobacterales bacterium | reverse complement strand
CAACCTTCCGAAGACAGCACCGGCAAGAGCGGTGCGTGTCATAACACCAACTCAGGAAGCCGGCGGATTTCCTTTGGACTCGGGTCCCCTCTCCTCTTTCGGACGCTCGAAAAGCCCCGGCAGCTCGCGGGTCGATTTCAACCGCGGATCCTTGCGAGGACGCCGGTTGCGCTTCTTGAGAGAGGGTTTCGGGGGCCGCGGAGCTTCTTTTGAAGATTGCTGGACCGTCTCCTGGTCTTCCTCATGCGCTGCCTCGGCATGGTAATCCAACTCGGCCAAGTAAACGGCGTCAGCAGGTGTCTCGCCACCCACCAAGGCTCGCATGAGGGCCGGAAAATACCGGTCAGCAGTTCCCATGGCTGTGGCAAAGAGACGCCCGACTGTTTCGTCATCGAGGCCTCTTTCGCCAAACGGATGCCCTATGTGGTAGCGAAGCCGCCCTTCGTCGATATCGTAGTCGAAATGGCCAATGACAATGCGATGATTGGCCCGGGTGACAAATTCCGCAACGAGGGGGCGCAATCTCTCCTCAGCGGTTGCGATGGGGATGGTGAGATAGATTTGGAATACCTCGTCATCATGGGTGACAAGCAGCGCCACGTCGTAGATGGCCATCTCCCCACGCATGGAAAAGAACACGCCTTTCACATCGGGCTCGGCTCGAAACTTGATCCCGGCTTCCTCGCAATGGTCCACGACTACTTGGAACGGCGATCCGAACTGGGGTGAAAAACTTTCGTCGCTCATGGCTTTGGAGCAGCAAGTCTAGGCCCGCTGGCAATACGGGAAAGCCCCTTGTGCGTCATAAGAGTCAGGTTGACATGGTCCACTAACTGGTGGCGATTTCTCCGTGCGGAAGCAGGACAATACTCAGGCCGCAATTCCTTGCCCATCGACTGGGGTATCCGGAGCCGTTGTCTCTTCTTGCGCGGGATCAATCAGGAGCTTGGCCATCTCGCGTTGATGCTTGTCACTGGCGCGGGCGTAGGTTCGCAGGATTAGTTGCCCCCCATCCTTATGCCCCTGCCATGAAGCGATCGTTTGCACGTCAATGCCCAAATCATGCAGGCAACGCGAGATGAACATCCGCCGAAATGCCCTCGGAGAATACTGCGGCAACTTCAATCGTGCGCAGGCTGAGGCGAGTGCTTTTTTGGGATCCCTGACCTTGAAGACTTTCTCGGTCGGGTCACGATCATCCTCGCGCTCGGAATCCATGCGCTCAAGCAACGGACGAACCATGGGGTAGAGAGGAATCTTGAACTCCGCACGGGTCTTTTGGCGGATCAGCAGGATCTGCTCGGACTTGAAGTTGATGTCCTGCCAGCGCAGACCGGCGCATTCGGCCTGCCCCAAACCGGCTTTGCCCATGAACTCGATCAAGTCGGCACTTTCCTTGGCCGTATCGGCAAGAACCTGCGCACGCACGCTGGCGACGATCTGCTCGAATTCCTCCCAAGTCGGGATGAGCCTTTTGACCGTGGCCTGACGCTTGCGATACTTGACACCCTCGACGGGTGAAGCCGTGATCGCCCGATCCGCCAAGGCATAATTGAACACATCCCGGACCAAGGTCAGAACGTGGTTGTAGTGGTCGGCTGTGGACTCTTTGAAAAGAGCCATAAACTTGAGGACATCGCTTTTCTTGATCTCGGAAATCCGGGTGGTCAGCGGAACGGGAAAATCGGATTTAAGCTGCTTGAGATAGCGCTTCTTGTATTTCAGCGTGGCTTCGGAGCCGGCCATAACCGTTTCGAATTCAGCGATAATCTGGGCGAGGGTCTTGCGGGTGGCGATGTGCTCGGCACTGTCCAACTCGTTTCGCTTTTCCCGCAAAAGCCTCTTGGCCTCAGGGAGGGACGTGCAGGGATGGGCCAGTGTTCCCAGAGCCGTGATAATGCGCTGGCCCTTGTGACGGAAGCGGGCATAGTAGGTAGTTCGTGAGCCCGAATACTGGTAGATATTCTCGGCAACCTTGCGCAGTTTCGGCGCAGGAGCCTTCTCTGTTGGTAGAATTGATGTTTTCATGCTTAACAGATTACACGGGCATAAAAAGCGGGTCAAAAACTTTTTCGAGACACCTGAAAATTACACACTTAACAGAGTATTTCGCGCGGTTAGCTCAGCGGTAGAGCGATTCGTTTACACCGAATGGGTCGGGGGTTCGATCCCCTCACCGCGCACCACGCTTGGCCCGGGTTCCTCGGCATACAATTCGGCAGTGGCCCGCACGTGGCTGGCGGCGTTTCGCTTGTGCTCGCAGCGCTGCTCACGTTCCGCGCGCAATCGACGGAAACCGGAAACGCTTACAAGGGTCTAATAAATGATGTGGCCACCGGCTTGTCTCCTGTGCTGGGGCCACTCTGCCGAATGCGTCATTGGCCCCCCTGCCACTAGCACGGGCCGCGCGCACCCAACCGCACCAAGGCCAAATCTCGGAAGCTGCGCCATCCGTCGCCGAAGGGCCGGAACTTGGTGTGCGGATCGTTGATCCACTCGACGGGCAATTCGTCCACTCGAACGCCCAGTTGCCGAGCAAGGAAAAGCGCCTCCACGTCGAAGGCGAAGCCGTCGATATGCGTGCGGGAAAAGATTTCCCGGACCGCTTCACGGCGGAACGCCTTGAACCCGCATTGCGTGTCCTTGCATGCGCTCAGCCCGAGCAGCCGCACACACCGGTTGAACCAGCGCCCCGCCTGCTCCCGCGCCGCGGGCTGTCGGCGCGTGATCATGCTGCCCGGGTGGCGCCGGTTCCCTATGACTGCGCCGGTGCCGGGGTGCGCATCGAGGTGCGCCACGAATGGCGCGACATAAGACAGCGGCACACTGAGATCGGCATCCATGAAAAAAACGATATCCCCCGCCGCTGCCAGCATCCCGGTGCGCACGGAAAAGCCCTTGCCGCGGTGCGTGTCGTTCTCGATCACTTCAACCAGCGGATCCTGCCCCGCGGCTTGGCGCGCCACCTCCGCAGTCCGGTCGCCCGATGGCTCCACCACGACGAGCACCTCGCGCAGGCGTGGAAATCCGGATGCGAACGCGCGCAACTCACGCACCGTGCGGGCGATGCGCACCTCCTCGGCGTAAGCCGGGACAACAATTGACACGCCGCCCACTCCGGTTTCTGTCATCTTGGAACCCTCCTATGTGGTCCGACCGCCTCCGACGCGTTCCTTGGGATTTTGTCGCTATCGCGATGTTTGCAGCCGTCCTGCGGCTCTTGTTCCTCGACCTCAAGGCTCCTCATTTCGACGAGGGTATCAACGGATGGTTCGCCGACCAGATGCGCGTGGACGGCACCTTCAAATACCGGGCGGACAATTTTCACGGACCTTGGCATTTCTACACCGTCTTTTTGTCCCAGTCGTTGCTCGGGCGCAATGTCTGGGCGCTGCGGCTTCCGGTCGTCGCCGCCAGTCTGCTGTGCATTCCGGTCATTTTTCTCTTCGCGCGGTGGCTCGGGCGTCCGGCTGTCCGCTGGGCTGCGGCGGCGTATGCGGTCTCGCCGGCCCTCGTCTTCTACGGACGTTATTCGATCCACGAGCCGTGGTTCGTGCTCTTCACCATGCTTTTCACCTGGGGCGCAATTGCGCTGTGGATCGATCGCGACCGGGCGGGGCTGTGGGCGGCTTCCATCGGCCTCACAGGCATGATCCTCAACAAGGAAACGTATATCATCCATGCCGGTTCGCTCGCGCTGGCCGGCCTGGTTTTCAAGGCGTGGGAAAAATTTTCGCCTGTCCGCCCTCCGGCGACCCGCGCCGCCAAACGTGGCTGGTCGAACCGCGATGCTTGGACAGCCGCCGCGGTCTGTTGTTTTGCCATCGTGTTTTTTTACTCGGGGAATTTTTTCCATTGGCCCGGTTTGCTGGGACCGTTCCAGGCCATATTGGAGTGGACCAAAACCGGCGCGGCGGGCAACGGCCACGAGAAGGTCGCCTACGACCTCTTGCCCTTCGTCAACTATTACTGGCTCGCGCTGTTGGCGCGCTACGAATGGCCGGCACTCGCGGGGTTTGTCTGGTCTGTGCGCTACGCGTGGCCCGGACCTGCCGTGCCGCGCCTTTTGGCTATCCTCGGTGCGGGCGTGCTGGTGGCCTACTCTCTTGTCCCCTACAAAACGCCTTGGTGCATCGTGTCCATTCTCTGGCCGTGGCTGCTGCTTTTCGGGGTGTGGATTTCGTCGTTGAAACGCACGCGCATGGCGGCGGCGATCGGGGCGGCCCTGCTCGTCGCCTCGCTGGCCGCGGGTATCCGCCTGAATTTCCGCGAATACGAAAACGACGCGGAGCCCTACGTTTACGTTCAGACTTACCGCTCGGTCGAAGCTCTCACCGGTCCGTTGCTCGCGCTCGCGCAGAGCGACCCGCAACGCGCGCTCATGGCCGGATCCGTTTACCTCGAGAGCTATTACCCGCTACCGTGGATCCTCGGTGATTTTCCCAATGTCGGATACTTTCCGGACGGCGAAATTCCCGACCCGCTGCCCAAGGCGGAATTCCATGTTGTGGAAACCGGACGCGCCGATGCGGTGCGCGACAAGCTCGGCACGGAATTCACCGGGCGCACATTCCGGTTCCGCTCGGGAGTGAAGGAGTGCTCGGTGTTTTTCTCTAAGGATATCACCGATGCTCTCGAGCAAACGGGCAAGGCGCAAGCACCACGGAGGAGCGAGCCATGACCGGATGGCGCGCACTTTGTGCCGGGCTGGTCTTTGTTGCCGTGGCAACGACCGCGGCTGCCGGGGTGGGGACACTGCATGGATCCCTGGACACGCGGGGAGTGTGGATTTCGTTCGTCCTTGGCGCCGCGGCCGCCACGTTGACCTGGCGCACGGCACGCGCACCACACGCAAGAATCACCGTGGCCGACACCGTGCTCTTCATCGTTTTCGGTCTGGCCTCGCTGCGCGTTTTCCTTTGGCTGCTTTATCCATCGGGAACGGAGTGGAAAATCCAATCGCCGCACAATCTCGGCGATATCGCGCTGCATCTGAATTTGATCAACCGCTGGGCCAACGGGGGAAAATTCTGGCCGGACAACCCTTTTCTGTCGGGTGCGGCATTCGCTTACCACCCCGGCATGGATCTGTGGAATGCAGCACTGCGTATCGGCGGCGTGCCGCTCATCGAGGGATTGCGCTGGACCGGCCTGCTCGGCGCGGCCGCGACAGCAGCCGCCCTGTGGCGATGGGGACGCGGCTTCGCCCTCGCTGCGTTCCTCTTTGCAGGGGGCTTGGGCACAATTTGGGCGCTGTGCGCCACCGGATCGCTTGATCCGATGCAATCCGAAACCGCATGGAAGAATGTATTCCTTGCGATGTTTGTCACGCAGCGCGGGCTGCTTTATGCACTGCCGGCCGGATTGGTGCTCATGACGGTCTGGCGCGCGCAGCTGGACGGGCACAACGGCGGACCTTTCCTCCCGCCTGCGGTGCAGGTTGCCCTCTACGCATCGATGCCGCTTTTCAATGCGCCGGCTTTTCTTTTTCTGAGTCTGCATTTGGCAGTGTGTGCGCTATCAGCATGGCGCAGGTCACCGGTGCGCCCGTTTGTGGCCGTCGGCCTTGCCAGCGTGATCCCCGCGACTTGGCTCGTTCACATGGTCACCGCAGGATTCACAGCTGGCGGTTCATTGAGATTTTTTCCGGGATGGATGCAGGAGGACCAAGGACCCGTGTTTTGGGTCTGGAACTTCGGAGTTTTCCTTCCTCTTGTCGCATTGGCGGGCATCGGCGTTTTTCGCCGCGGCGCAACAGCGGGCGACCGCGCTGCTTGGCTGACCGGCGCTGCAACGCTGGCGTTCTCGTTTCTTTTTCTTGTCGCGCCTTGGCCGTGGGACAACACCAAGCTGATTCTTTGGGGATATCTGGCGGTCCTGCCGCCGGTCTGGCAACTCGTGATCTGTGAGCGGCCCGCATGGCTGCGCGGCGCGCTGTGCATCCTCCTGTTCGCGTCCGGCGCGACTTCACTCGCAGCCGGTCTCTCGTTGCCCAATGGCTACCGCTTGGCTGACCGTGCCGAGTTGGGCGGCATGCAGGTGATGCTGCGCAACATGCCCGTCGATGCGCGGTTGGCCTGCGCCCACGAATACAATCACCCGGCGCTCCTGCTCGGCCAGCCTTTGGCCATGGGCTATGACGGACATCTCTACAGCCAGGGACTCGACTACAGTCAAGTGGAGCACGATCTGGATACCCTGATGAACGGCGCGAGCGGATGGCGCGACGCGGCGCGCAGACTGGAAACACGCTACCTTTTCTGGGGACCGCGCGAGCAGGCAAAATGGCCGCGGTCAACCAAGCCGTGGATCGATTGCGCGGTCGGCATTGCTTCCGCGGAAGGATGGAAGCTTTACCTGCTCACGCCCTGCCTGCTCGAAGACTGAAACCACCGCGCAAGGCGCGGCTAGAAACGCCAGACCTTGCCTTGGCGCGCGTCGGCAAAAACCTGCGGACTGAGCATGTATGACATCGGCGGGTCGGGCAGGTGTGAATCGTCGAGGCGCGGCAAAGACTTGCCGACCGTCGCATCCCAAGGCTGGCTTGAGGCGATGTGGATCGGTGTGCCCGTGCGGACGATGTCGAAAGTCTTTTGCGCGGCCTTGATCGGCATGCGCACGCAACCATGCGTTGCGGGCGACGCCTTCACAAAGCCCCAGTGGAGGCCGTAGGCGGGCATGAATTCCATCCAGTAGGTCATGGGATAACCCGCACCCGGACTGCTCACGCGCCGGCGGTTGGCTACCTTGGAGTAAATGGTGAAGTTGCCGTGCGGAGTGGGCGTCCCCGGCTTGCCCACGGAAACCGGCGTGGCAAGCAGCACTTTGTCGCCCTCGACAACATAAAGCCGCTGCGCGCCCGTGCTCAGCTTGAGTTTGACATTCGAAGGATTGCCGGGCCTTTGCGCGGGCGGATCAAAGGCGAAAGAACTCGATCCTCCGGATTTCATCGTCGTGCAGCCGGCAAGGCCGAGCAACAGGAGGGAGCAGAGAGCGCAGGCGATACGAATCGGGGCAGCGGGAAGCAGATAATTCATGGCCGGACTCATAAGCAGAATCCGCGCCGTGGCAAGCGCAAACCGCACCGTCAACAAACTTGTGTGTTGCCTTGAGGCGCCCATCCGGAGAGAAAAAATGTCTCACTTCGGACTGCCTGCGCCTTGAAAAAGACCATTCTCATCGTTGACGACGAAAGGAACACGCGGGATGGACTGCGCGATTCGCTTGAACAGGAATACGAGGTTTATACAGCTGGCGATGTTGAGGGGGCGAAAGCGGTGATGGAAACGGACCAGATCGACCTGCTGCTCACTGATCTTCGTCTCGGCGCTGACAGCGGAATGGATCTGCTCGAGTGGGCACTGCGGCAAAACAATCCCCCCGTCTGCATCATCATGACCGCTTACGGCTCGGTTGACAGCGCCGTGGAGGCGATGAAGCGCGGCGCCTACGATTTCGTGACCAAGCCGGTGAATCTCGACCGCCTCGAACTCCTCACCAAGCGCGCGCTGCACGGGTCCGAGATCGAGCGCGAGAACGCTCGCCTCCGCGAGCAGGTGGACAAACGTTACGGCCTCGAGAACTTCGTCGGCGACTCGCCGGCCATGGTGCATGTGCTCGAGACCATCCGCCAGGTCGCGCCGTCGCGCGCCACGGTTCTGGTCTCCGGAGAAAGCGGCACCGGCAAAGAACTCGCCGCGCACGCCATCCACCGCCTGAGCCCGCGACATCGCGGGCCGTTTGTCGCGGTCCATTGCGCCGCCCTCTCGCCGCAGTTGCTGGAAAGCGAACTTTTCGGCCATGAGAAAGGGGCTTTCACGGGCGCCGGCGAACGGCGTATCGGGCGATTCGAGCAAGCCTCGGGCGGCACGCTGTTTCTCGACGAGATCGGCGAGATCGATGCCGCCACGCAGGTCAAAATTCTGCGCGTCCTCGGCGAGCGCGTCTTCGAACGGGTTGGCGGCAACAAACAACTCTCGGCCGACTTGCGTCTCATCGCCGCGACCAACCGGGACCTCGCGCGCATGACCTCCGAGGGAAAATTCCGTGAAGACCTTTTCTTCCGTCTCAACGTGGTCCAGTTGCCCATGCCGCCGCTGCGCGACCGCCGGGAAGATATTCCCCTGCTCGCCGTTCATTTCCTGCGCGAAGCCGCGAAGGAAAACGGGAAGCCCTTCCGCGAACTGACGACCGATGCAATGAAGGCGCTCGTTTCCCACGACTGGCCCGGCAACGTGCGCGAACTCCGCGCCGCCATCGAGCACGGCGTGGTCATGGCTGGCGGGAACAAAATCACACTGCGCGACCTGCCGGCGAGCCTGCGCGCATCCGCACCGACCGTTGCCGCGCGCACCCCTCTCCCGCTGGACATCGGCGAGACCGAGTTGGAACTCATGCGACGCGCCCTCGCCGAAAGCAAAGGCAACCGCACCCTCGCGGCGCAAAAACTCGGCATCAGCCGGCGGACATTGCACCGCAAGCTGCGCGAGCATCCTTCGCTGGACGAAAACCGGCAGCCGTGAGCATCGAGTCGAACACCCAGTGGCTGGTCCACTCGCTTGAGCAGGGCCCGGGATGGCGGTGGCTGAACCGTGTCCTCGTGGCGGTGATCATCTCTGCCGTGGCCATTCTGTGGTTGCTGGTAAAGTTCAACGGCTTCAACACGCCCGAGGCGATGGACCAGGCACAGATCGGTCGCCAGATTGCCACCGGCCAGGGCTACACCACGATTTACGCGCGCCCTCTCGCCATGCGGCTCATGCTGGACAGCACCGGCAAGTGCCCCGATCCCCTGCCCGATGTCAGCCAGCCGCCTCTCGGCCCGCTCATCAACGCTGCGGTGTTCAAGATCGCCGGAACCGACTTCACTTTCCCCGCCGGCGAGACCGTCTCGCCCGGTGAACACGCGATCACGACGGCGGCCTTCGTCTTTCTCGCTGGCGCGCTGCTCTTCGGCTACCTGCTCCTGCGGCGGCTCTTCAATCCCGCCATCGCCGCAGTGGCCACGGGCATGGTCGCCGGCACGGACCTCGTATGGCGGTTCACGTTCTCCGGGCTGCCGCAGGTCGCCATGATGTTCTTTTTCAACGGCGCGTTGCTCGCGCTTTGCGCAGCCCTCGAAGCACGGGCCGGGCAGCGCCCGCGGCGTGCACTGGTCCTCGCGACTGTCGCGGCCGCCGGCATCGGCATCGCGACCTTGGGGCACATTATCGGACTCGCGATTTTCGCGGGATTCCTCCTTTTCATTCTGATGACGTTCCGTCCCGCGGCGCTCTTTGCAGCCTGCACCGCCATTGCCTACGCCGTTCCCTTGCTTCCCTGGGCATGGCACAACTGGAGGAACCTGGGCAACGTTCTCGGCCTTCCTTTCTACGAACTCTACCGCCCCGCGGGCACGAGCGCCTTGGCACTTGCGGCCGACTTCGAGCCGATGCTGCGGTTCGACTGGTCCGGCTTCCTTCGCAACACGGCGGAGCAAGCTCTGGCTTTCACCGGCAACATGCCGTCCTACATCGGCGCGAATGTCGTGGCTGCCGCGTTTTTCCTTTCCTTGCTTGTCCAAATGCACCGCGGATGGCGCGCAGCGCAATTCCGCTGGGCTGTTGGTCTCGCATGGATCGGCGCGACCGCGGGAATGATCGTTTTCGGCGCCACCGAACCCGTCTCCGCAAATCAGCTGCAGATCCTTTTCCTCCCTCTCATGACCGGTTATGGCCTGGCCTTCCTTCTTTCAATGTGGGACCGCTTCGATATCACCCAGCCGGTGCTGCGTCTTTTCTTTGTGGTGGTCCTGTTCGCTTTGGTCTGCATCCCGCTGGTGATCGGACTGTTCAGCCGTCCACCCCGCGTCAACTGGCCACCATACCTTCCTCCGATGATCACACGTTTCGAGAAATGGCTGGGTCCGGACGAGGCCATGGCATCGGATATCCCCTGGGCCACCGCTTGGTATGCCGGACGCAAATCGCTTCTCCTGCCCGCGAGCATCGAGCAATTCGAAATCATCAATGCGGAAAAATTGCTCGGCGCACCCCTGGTCGCCATCTATCTCACGCCTTTCAGCGGCGGTAGCCGGGGCTATACGGATATCGTCAATGGTCCTTACCGCGAATGGGCCCGCTTTATCCTGCGCGAAGTGCCCCAGGAGGATCTCAACAAATGGATGTTGAAGTCCGCCGTCAACCTCCCGATCGACGGTGAAGCCGTCTTCTACGCCGACCGTCCGCGATGGCGCTGACCACCCGCTTCACAATGGACGCCATGGGAAAGCACCGTTAAAAAGAAACTCGATCACGCGCAAACGAAGGTATGATCCACGGAGAATCACCAAAAGTGCAGGAAATCGTCCACCAGCTCGAGGTGGGCGCGCTCAAGCCCTTGATTCTTCGCGGAATTTTCCTCGCCGTGATCGCGGGGCTCGCCACGCTTTACCTGATCTTCAACTTCCGCGGGTTGGACTCCGAGACCGCCATGGACCAGGCACAGATCGGACGCCAGCTCGCGGCGGGCGCGGGATTTTCCACTCTTTACATCCGCCCGATGGCTATCTGGCAATTTCTCGGACACAGCGGGAAACTTCCCGAGGGTGTTTTCCCCGACACTTACAACTTTCCGCTCAACCCTCTTCTCGACGCGGTCGTGCTGCGACCGGTGAAACGCTGGTGGCCCATGGAGCCGTCCGATGTCGTTTATATCGGCGATCGGGTCATCGCGGCCGCGGGCATCTGCCTCTTCCTCGTATCGGTCGCGATCTTTTTCTTCCTCATCCGGGGGCTTTTCGATGCACGCATTGCATGGATGACCACGGTCATGGTTGTGCTCTGCGACATGATGTGGCGCTTTTCCGTTTCCGGACTCCCGCAGATGCTCATGCTTTTCTTTTTCTCGCTCGCCCTCCTGCTTCTTCGGGGCGCGATCGCGGCGCGCGAATCCAAACGCACCGGCCGCATGCTGCTGCATCTCACCGGCATCGCGTTGCTCTTGGGCCTGATGACGCTGGCCCAACCGCTGGCCTCGTGGATTTTCCTCGGGTTCCTCATCGCGGTGTTCGCCTTTTTCCCGCCGCGCACACTCGGCGGATTCCTCGTCATCATTGCCTATGCTGCGGTCATCGCACCGTGGCTCGTCCGCAATTATCTGGTGTGCGGCAATCCGCTCGGCCTCACCATGTTCAGCATCCTCGGCGGCACCACGGGCTCCGAGACTTCATTCATGAGCAACCTCCAACCGGACTTGGCCGCCTTCGGCGCCGTGCGTGACAAGCTGCGCGGGGGACTCACCTCGCAGTTCGAAAACCTTTTCGGCTTCCTCGGCTACAATGCCGCGGCCGCCGCGTTCTTCTTTTCACTGCTCCACATTTTCAAACGGCCGCAAACAAGTTTCTTCCGCTGGGTGCTGGTCATCATGTGGGTCTTCGCCGTGGTCGGCATGGCTCTCTTTGCGCCGCAGGGCGCAGTCTCCGCCAACCAGATCCACGTCCTTTTCGTGCCGCCCTTCATCGCGTTCGGCTTGGCGTTCCTCATCAACCTTTGGAACCGCATGGACCTGCGATTCCCTCCCGCGCGCAACGCCTTCATCGGCCTCGTCTTCCTCATCTCAGCCATGCCCATGGCCGTCAACCTTCTGACCGCTCCGCCAACCCGCGTCAGCTGGCCCCCCTATCTTCCGCCGATGATCAACGCGGTATGCCGCTGGATGGAGCCCGGCGAGATCCTCGCCAGCGACATGCCCTGGGCCACGGCGTGGTATGGCGGGCACCCGTCCCTGCTCCTGCCGGCGACAGTCGGGCAATACGTGACGCTTCACGACTACAAAGTCCTCGGCGGACCGATCAACGGCATCTACCTGACCCCCGTTTCCGGTGACCGTCCTTGGCTTTCCCAAATCGCCAAAGGAGAATACAAGGAGTGGGCTTCCTTCATCATGCGCACCGCCGACCTCACGCGATTTCCCCTAAAATATTTCGTCCCCTTGCCGCTTGATAACCAGTGCGTTTTCTATTCCAGCCGTGACCGCTGGACACCGCGCGAGAGCAACCCCTGACGCAATCATGGCCTCGCGCAAAAAAGACGGATCGACGCAGAGCTTCGAGGAAGCAATGAAGCAACTCGACGCGATCGTGGCAAAGCTGGAGGAAGACAAACTCCCGCTCGAGGAAATGCTCTCGCTTTACGAACAGGGCACCGCGCTTGCGCGATTCTGCGGCGACAAACTCGAGGCTGCGGAGCAGAAAGTGCGCCTCATTTCGCGGCAGGCCGACGGCAGCGTGCAAATGGAGAATTTCGATGACCGCGAAGAGGAATAAACCGTCCGTGCTCGCCGGCATCGACGGACCGGCCGACGTGCGCGCCGTGCCGGAAACCGACCTTCCTTTTCTCGCGCAAGAAATCCGCGACGAACTTGTGCGCGCGATCTCCCGCACCGGGGGCCACCTCGGACCCAACCTCGGCGTGGTCGAGCTTACCATCGCCTTGCACCGCGCCTTTGATTCGCCCAAGGACAAAATTTTATTCGATGTCAGCCATCAGGGATATGTCCACAAAATGCTCACCGGGCGGCGCACCGGCATGGACACCATCCGTCAGCACGGCGGACTGAACGGGTTCCTTCTGCGCACGGAAAGCGCCCACGACTGCTACGGTGCGGGCCACGCCGGAACCGCGCTCTCCGCGGGACTGGGCATGGCCGCCGCGCGTGATCTGCGCGGGTCGGACGAACACGTAATCGTTGTGGCCGGCGATGCCGCCTTCACCTGCGGCGTCAGCTTCGAGGCCCTCAACAATGTCACGGAGACCACCAAGCGCTTCATCGTCGTGCTCAACGACAACGAGTGGTCCATCTCGCGCAACGTCGGTGCGGTCGCCAGCTACCTGAGCAAAATCACCACCAACCCTGCCTACGCTCACCTGCACGAAAAAGCGGCGAAATTCATCCGCACCGTCGGTGGCCAGGGCGCGCTCGATCTCGCCCACAAGGTCGAGACCGGAGTGAAGCACATGCTGCTTCCGGGCGTCATCTTCGAGGACCTCGGATTCCGCTACTACGGTCCGATCGACGGGCATGACACCGCACTGCTCCAGCGCACCTTCGAATTTCTCAAAACCCAGAACGAGCCGGTGCTGCTCCATATCCTGACCACCAAGGGCAAAGGCTATCCGCCCGCCATGCAGCAGCCCGACAAGTTCCACGGCCTCGGAAAGTTCGAACCCGACACCGGCGAGACCGAGCCCGCAGCCACACCCACTTATTCACAGCTGCTCGGATCGAAGCTCGCCGACTTCGCCGACCACAACAACCGCATCGTCGCCATCACCGCCGCCATGGCCGGCGGAACGGGCTTGGGCATTTTCGAGAAACGCCATCCTGACCGGTATCACGACGTCGGCATCGCCGAGGAACACGCCGCCCTCTTCGCATGCGGGCTCGCGGCAGAGGGTTACAAGCCCTTCCTCGCCATCTACAGCACATTCATGCAGCGCGCCTATGACATGATCATCCACGACATCGCCCTGCAGAAGTTCAATGTTGCCCTCTGCATGGACCGTGCCGGTTTGAGCGGCGACGACGGCCCCACGCACCACGGCCTCTTCGACATCGGATATCTGCGCCACGTGCCGGGCATTGCTTTCATGCAGCCGAAGGACGAGGACGAATTCACGGACATGCTCTGGACCATGGCCAATTACCACACCGGCCCGATCGCCATCCGTTATCCGCGCGGCGCCGGCACGGGCGCCAAACCGAAGGAGCGTCCGCAGATCCTCGAGATCGGGCAAAGCGAAGTCCTGCGCCACGGGCGCCGTGTCCTGCTCCTCGGTCTCGGCAACATGGTCGAAATGGCGGAACGCACCGCCGACCTTCTCGCCGCGCAGGGCATCGACGCCGCGGTGATCAATGCCCGTTGGATCAAACCGCTCGACACGCAAACGCTGGAGTTTTTCGCGCGGGCGGCCGAGGTCGTCTGCACCTTCGAAGACCACGTGCTGCACAACGGCTACGGCTGCGCCGTCATGGAAGCCCTCGCCGAAGCGCGCATCAACACCCCCGTCGTCCGCATCGGATGGCCGGACGAATTCATCGAACACGGCAGCGTCCCGATACTTCGCGAGAAATACGGACTCACTGCCGCCGCCGCGGTTCAAAAAATCTTGGCCGAGCTGAAGCAAGAACCCGCCGCTGCCAAATCCACGCCCGCTGCATAGACGCGAAGGCGGAGCGTTCAGTGTTCGATTTAAAGTTTTGTAGCGACGTCGATCGTCGGCTTTTTCCTCAACCCTCAACTTGATGCTTCACGTCTTCCACCCCGGAACCTCCCCCGCCCTCCTGCTTTTGCACGGCACGGGAGGCGATGAAAACGATCTCATCCCGATCGGACAAATCCTCCGGCCCGGCGCCGCATTGCTCAGCCCGCGCGGACAAGTCCTCGAAAACGGACAGCCCCGCTTTTTCCGGCGGCTCGCTCCGGGGGTCTTTGACGAGGACGACCTCATCCGGCGCACGCACGAACTGGCCGACTTCGTTGAAGACCAATCCGCCCGCCAGCATCTTGGAAACATCATAGCCGTCGGCTACTCGAACGGCGCGAACATCGCAACTTCGTTGCTGTTGCTGCGTCCGGGCCTTCTCTCCGGCGCGGTTCTTTTCCGCGCGATGGTCCCGCTGGAACCCGCCCAACCGCCGCAACTCGGCGGTGTTACGGTTCTGCTGCTTGCGGGACGTCGCGATGCCATGATCGCGCAAGACAGCACCCAGCGCCTAGCCGCACTTTTGTCACAAGCCGGAGCGAAGCTCTCTCTCGTGTGGCGCGACAGTGGACACGAATTGACCGGCGAAGACTTCACCCTCGCCCGCGACTGGTTGGCCAGAGACTTTCCCGCATAGAAACCGGGCGGCGGCGCATTCATGACGCAGCACGCATGAGCAGTGCGGCATTTCCGCTTTCAGGCCATACTGCTTTCCTGCATTTTGCGAGTCATGGAAACATCCCTCGGCCCCTTGGCTGCCCTGTCGCTTATCGTCGCACCGGCCATGCTCACGAATGCCTCGGCCATCATGGGCTTGAGTTCGAGCAACCGTCTTGCCATCGCCACGCAGCGTGCACGCGAACTCGCCCGCCAACTTGAGGCCGATAAAACCTTCACCGGCTCCGAGGCCGACCGCCGCTTGCAGGAACTCGATGCCGCCTCCCGGCGCTCGCAGCTTATCGTGCGCGCCCTGCGCGGATTTTACCTCGCCATGGGTGCCTTCGCCTTGGCCACACTGCTTTCCCTCGTTGGCGCCGTCCTCGAAGCTTTCGACCCGCTCGGCGCCGTGCGGGCGGTGGAACTCGCGGCCCTCGCCGCAGGAGTCGTCGCCTTCGGCGGATTGATGACCGGCTCATTCCACCTCCTCCGCGAAACACGCATCGCCGTGCAGCAGATGGAAACGCGCTACACCGCCCTCCAAATGAAGGCCGACGAGTGGCGCCGCAAAGCCCGCGGATAAGGGAGCGCCTGGAAAGTTTTTGCGCGATTAGCGACGACGGCGCCGCACCACGTAGCCCGCAAACCCGATCCCCGACAGCGCCAACAATGCGTAAGTCGATGGCTCGGGAACAACGTTCAGTTCGAGGCTGCCGATGGTGAAGTAAGCGGATTTCCCGTCACCCAGATCGAACGCGTTCGCCGCACCGATATTGGCCAAGCCGTTGGTTTGAACATTACCGAACGGCGTGGCAAACAAAGTGTAAGTTCCGTTGGGCGTTGTGCGGTCGAGGCCGGCGATGTTCGCGATGGTGAAGTTCACGAAGCTCACCGACGGACCATTCACAGTCAGTGTCGGGCTCGCGAGGTTGAACTCAAACTTGCCGCCGTTTTGGAATGACAGATTCCCGGCAACAGTTCCGTTGCCGGCGAGAATGTTGCTGCCGCCGACGATCAGACCGCCGCCGATCGTCGCGTTGTTAAGGGTGAGTTTGACCGTGTCGGTGAGGCTGATGGTGTCGCTGAAGTTCGTGGAAACGCCGCTTATGATCATGTGGCCGTTGCCGCCGATGGTGACACCCGTGCCTGACCCGGCCCCTCCCGTTAGCCCGAAACCTCCGGAGAACGTGGTCGTATTGTTGACATTCAGGACCACGGGTCCGGTTGTTCCTGTGCCCTTGAAGAAGGTAGACTGGCCCTGGAATTCTAGATTGTTTCCGGCCAGAACTGCCGCACCGTTTGTCTGGCCGGCTATAAGCAAGCCGTTGGTGAGGACGAGGCCGGACGCCCCCCTGAGTGTGCCGGAGTTTAGTTGAATTTGACCGGAACCTGCAGATGCCGCTGAGGCAAGAACAACAGTTCCGCCGGAAGTCATGCTGGCACCGGCAAGACCAATCCGGTTCGTTGCCGAGTTAGCGCCGTTTATGGTGAGAGTGCCAAGTCCTGTCTTGGACAACACGACTGCACCGGAGCCGGAGATCGCTCCATTGAGCTCCAAGTTGCCGCCCGAGCTGACACTCAAGGTCTTTGTGCCTGCAGTGAAGACGATGTCGGGGTTGATGGTTGCAGTGCCGTTAGTCAGACCGGAGGTGGTCAAGGTCGTGACATTGATCGCTCCCGCTGCGTTGATCGTGCCCGGAGCGGTGAGAGTGAGCGCGCCAAGGCTGCGGGTGGGTCCCTGCAAGTCAAAAGTGCCAGTGTCGTTCAATGTCGTCGCCGTGTTGCTTATATTGCCGTTGACTGTGAGTGTAGTCCCACCCGCGATGTCGAAGGTGCCGCTTCCAGCGATGTCTCGTCCGGCATCCAAAGCCACGCTTGCGGCAGTCATGAGTGTGCCGTTGTTGGTGAGATCGTTGGCCGCGTTTCCCAATGCAGAGTCGCTGGCGATCTGCAATGCGCCAGCGGCAATCACCGCATTGCCCGAGAATGTATTGACCCCGGAAAGAATCAATGTGCCCATGCCCGATTTGGTCAGACCCGTCGTGCCCGCAAGTTCGGAAGAGATGGTTGTCGTGACGTTACTGTCGGTGGTGATCGCATTGTTGGCTGCCGATGCACCTGCCAGCGTGACAGTTCCGCTTTGCACGACATAGCCCGCTGTTTGGAATGTCATGCCGTTAGAAACGGTGACGCCGCCGCTGACTGTTACGGTCCCCGCAGTGTTGGCAAAAATGAGAGGGCCACTGCCCTGCGTTTGACCAGACCCAGCGCCGCCGCTGTTCGTTGCCCAAGTCGTGCCCCCGGAAATCCAAGTTCCGCTGCCACCGCCAGCCGGGTCGGCAGACCAGTAATTGCCGCCGCTGACGGGGTTCGTGTTGAGCAAAGACCCGGAGAAGGAGAGAGGAGCCTGCAAACCTCCAGTGCCGCCAGATGCCTCGGAATTGTAGGCATAGAAACGCAAGGTAATGCTTGTGAGGCTTTGAAATGAAGCTCCGGAGAGATCGAGAACGATGTTGGTGAGTGTCGTGGAGGCTGCATCACCAATAGTCAGAACGCCCGCATTATTCGTTACGCCGGTTGGGACGGTGTAATTTGTGATGATCGTCGCAAAGCTGTCGATACTTGAACTCCAAGCGAAAGTTCGTGGACCAGTGGTGCTGCGGCCGACACCGAAGTTAATGTTCGACATACTGAGCGTGAATCCGCTGTCCGCAGTCAAACTGAACTCAAAGTATTTTGATGGGTCGTTTGTGCCCGTCAGCGACCCAGACACAGGATCCAGCGCAAATCCGCTGGCGCGAAAATTGCCAGTGTTGGCTGCGGTCGTGATACCAACTTTTGTAAATGCGCTCTCCGTAAGGTTCGCTATATCCGTCCCGTTGTAAGAAAAGCTATTGGTGTTGCCGTTGGATCCCCATGTGTAGGTCCCAGTAAACGCCGTCGGCGTCTGTGCCCGCGCCGGCACGAAGAGGGCACCAGCCAACAAACAGGCGAAAATTGTTTTTTTCATAGGGCTTTTTGCTGACCGGGGGTGGACAAAAGAGGCTAACCGATGCGCAAAAATCGGACACTTTTCCGGCTCCGACAAGCCAAAAACTGCTTTGTGACAACAACTTTTAAAGATCCTAAAAGGTTATGTTATTCACATTTTCCGGAATTCATGCGAGACGTTCGTCATCAATTACTTACAGCCTTTCATAGGTTCGGTTTTAGCCGAGGCTCCTTTGCCAAAATTCCTCGGTGCCGCTGGTGACGCCGCGTCCACTCCGCGGCCGGGCTTGTCCCGTCCGCCGGCACCGGCCTTGTGCGAAGGCGCGCGACGCCATAGGTTGCAGATCAAATGATCTGCAAAATGCAGACGTCCTTGTGCGCGGCAATGGTGGCCTGCAGCTTCGGTGCGG
>VEQL01000044.1 GCA_018883245.1 Chthoniobacterales bacterium | reverse complement strand
TTGTAGCCGGGGCCATAGCCGCCGCCCTCCCAAGTCACAGACCAATTACCAGAAGTATATTCAACGCCATCTAAAACGTAAGTGCCATCCGGAAACAACTCGGCGCTCGTCGTAGAACCGTCGCCCCTTTCAATGAAAAGCGACAGAACCCCATTTTCAAAAGCGCAGAAAGCATTAGACCCGTTCTGACCGGTGAACTGATCCATGTAAAAATTCCCGGTGCTGTGACTCGAAGAATACTCGTATGTGCCGTTAAACTCCCCGAAATTCTCTACCGTTATGAACGGAGGATAATCATTCTGATGGAAAGGCGAAACGGCAAAGCAAGGCGCGGCCCCCAGAAGAAAGCAACCCATCAAAAACTGGAGGCCGCGCCGCTTCATTACTTGGACGACGCAGGCGAAATGTCCGCGGCATCAAGCCACAGCGCATCACGCGGGACCAAGTTCACAACGACGTTAGCGTTGTGCGGATACTTCGAAGCAATCGCTTGCGCTTCGCTTTCCGACGACAGTCCGCTAATCACGAACTTGCTCGGGATGTTGTCGCCCGTGTGCGCGTAGAGATCGACCGAATATTTGATCGAGCCCTTTTCTTCGCCGGAGCGAAGAACGCGAGACGTCACAGTTGCCGCGAGTATTTTCAACGGGATATGCATGGTGTTTTTTCCTTTCCTGCGGGTTTAGAAGGCGTAGCCCGGATTGAGCCTGCGCCATTCGGCCAGCGCAGCAGGGGGCGCCAGTCCGAAAAGGGTCCGTGAGTCAACTATGTTGCGGTCAAGAATGATGCCCATCGTTTCGAGGACAGAACAAAGGCTCGCCCGCAGACGGGTTGAAGTGGTCTCGATGGAGCAATCGACATAACGGCGCCACCAGCGCACCACACAGCGCAGATGCCCCGCAGCAGTGAGCAGCCGCACACCCTTGCATGACTTGTCCCGCTTGCGCATGTCCCGGGTCACATAGCGGCAGACATAACGAACCACGTTTTGACGCTTTTCGCGGGATACCAACTGCAAATCAATGCGCCCAAGACCCGCAAGCGAAGCTTGATGCCAAGCCACAGAAGCCGGGATATAGCGGTCAAACAAGGCGTGAACGTGCCAACCATGCCCCCCGGGATGCTTCTGAAGGACACGAACGACTCGCAGGCCGGGGAAAATACGCCGCAACTCATGGACGAAATAGGACCACCGGGAAGAAATGGTCTTAGGGTCCGGGTCAGACTCAGGAATGGTGGCGGTCACGAAATTCAGCCGATTCCAGTTTTTAATCGACCACGCAATGCGCTCGCCTTGCTCTGAAGCGGTAAGTTTCATTCCTTTTTGTTCCTATTAGAGGACAAGGTAACGGCCCCGGGGACCGCGGCGCCGCTGAAGCGGCGCTCGCGGTCCACCGGGACCACGCAACCGGACTCCCCTCCATGGTCCATTGCGCAAAGGTGATCCCGATCGAGGAAGACGGAAGGATTCCGGGGGCAATCCATCAGCAGGACGTCGCCAATAGCCGCAGAAGCCGCGCATTCGGCTTGCATGGCTGCATCTAAGTCATCAAACGCCGCAAAGGGCATTCCGCGCACCAGAAGGACCGTCATCGGAGCAGCCTCCGGGCTTTGTGAAGTTCATAGAGGCAAACGCCGAGTTGTCGCCGCAAATCGTCCCCCAAGCACACAAAGGAGCGGCACCGGCTAAGGTCACGAATCGCCAGATCGAGGTCCCCGCGCAACACATGACCGGCGATTTCATCGCCCGTCATGGAGCCGCTTTTGTGCAAAATTTTCGCCGCATAAGAGGCAGAGCTCCCACCGTTGCAAAAGCTACCCCCGGCCTCGTCCGTTAAACGGCAAACGGATAGACCGTGGTCCGCTTGTGCTTCCGGTCGGAGCTTGGCAGGAGACGCGCCAGCCAAAGAACGACTTTTGTCTGTCACGCCTCCTGCTGCACCCGCACGAGGTCCGCCATTGCTGGCGGAAATTGTTGAGGCCGTATTGTCCGAGCCCCGAGAGAGAGTAGGGGGCTCGGTCAAAACGTCCTCTATTGTGTCGTTCGCTCGTTTCATCACTAATTATTGATGTCGCGAAAGCCGCCGTATTTCTCCGCGCGGTCGTTTTCCCAATCATTCATGTCATTCGTTCGATGATCGTCCTCATCAAACCCGGACGAGATCGCGCTAAGTCCCTGCGCCCACTTGAGCCCAACCTTGACGACCAAGACCGCAGCAACCAGACCAAGCGCCGCGACCGAATAACTGGCAAGATCGGTGAGAACGTCGTAAATGGCTTGTTCTCCCGTCATGCGGCCCTCCGCTGATCCATTTCCCGCTTGACCTCATCACAAGCCCATTCAAGGGCCGCCTTTTCACAAGTCATATCCGCCCACGCTTGCGACGCTTCCGGCCCGCTGGCGTGGACGTGCCAAGGCGCGTCGGCACCTACGAGAACCCAGTGATTACCGTCCTTCCATTCGAGGCGAACAATGCACCGCGTGACACTTTGAGTCCGGAAATAAAGCCCCACAAGGCGAGGCTCGCCGCGAACTAAAAGACGGCAAAAACAAGGGAGAATCGCACCGTTCCAGACGCGCCACTCGTCACACGCTGGCGCCCGACGCTTCGCAAACAGGTCGTTCTGCATGCGGCCAGACTGCCACTATACATGACATATATTGTAGAGTCTTATGGGTGGTGCACTTTCGGCGGAGCGACATCCAGCGGTTTCGACTGTTCGGGCGGTCCTTGCAGGATAACCAAGGCCGTGGCGACGGAATGCGCACAGATCTTTCCGTCCATCCACGACTCACCGCATGAGCAGAGATTTTCCAGAACGCTCCCGAGACGCAGTCCGGTCGCATATGTTCGGCTGCCGGATCGCACTGCGCCTTTGATCAGATCATGCTCCCGGATTGCTCGCAGCACGCGCCCTTGATCGCGGATTTTGCGCGCTTCGTGGACCACGGGCCATCCGGCTGCGGCCGCCAACGCCTTTTCGGAAAGATCGCTCATCACGGGAAGTTTTAACACAAAGCGCCGACCACGCCGCAAAATCTTGGAACGCGCGTGCCGTCCGCCTAGACTTTCCGGTTCAAGTGCCCAACCGCATCGACCTCCAATTCGCCGATCTGCGCGCCCGGCGCCGCTGCGGGCTCATGGCCTACATTACCGCCGGCGACCCCGATCTTGCCGCCACCGAGGACTTGGTGCCCGCGCTGGCGGACGCCGGTGTCGATTTTGTCGAGCTGGGCGTCCCGTTTTCCGATCCGCTGGCCGACGGCGTGGTCAACCAGCTTGCGGCCCAGCGCGCCCTCGCTTCCGGGACAACTTTGGAAAAAGTTCTGGCCTGCGTCCATCGCATCCGTCAGCGCACGGAGGTTCCGCTCGTCCTCTACACATATCTCAACCCCGTTTACATTCACGGCTTCGAAAAATTCCACGAAGAAGCCGCAGCTGCAGGCGTGGATGGCGTCCTGATACTCGATCTGCCCCCCGACGAGATTGCCGCCAATCGCGAGCTGGCCGACCGCCACCAGCTCAAATCCATCCGTCTCGTCGCTCCGACAACGCCGCCCGCCCGCGTGGAATATATCGCCCGATCCGCCGACGGCTTCATCTACTACGTGTCGCGCGAAGGCGTCACCGGCGAGCAATCCAGCCTGTCCGATTCCATCGCAGCACAGGTTGCGGAAATCAAAAAACACACGGAACTGCCGATTGCCGTCGGCTTTGGCATTTCCACACCAGAGCAAGCGGCCACAGTGGCCCGCCAGGCGGACGCCGTGGTTGTCGGAAGCGCGATCGTCAGGCGCATGGCGGATCACGGCCGTTCCGCAGACTTTGTCGAACGCGTGACAGAATTCGTGCGTCCCCTCGCCGACGCCGTCCACAACGCGGCGCGCCCGTGAAGTTTGTGATCCGCGAGAAAGCGCCGATCATGCGGAAACTCTCGATCCTGCAGCGCGCTTGCCTTTGTCGCACGGAACGTATTGAAAAGCCTTTTGCCAGCCCGCGATGATCTACGAATTTTCTCTCCGCACCGTCGGGCTGGCAGTTGGTCTCGGCCTGATTGTTTCCCATTTGTGGGCGCTGGCCGCTCAGGATTACCTCACGCGTTGGCTGCGCGATTTCCCCCGATCGAAGTCCGCGGGCATCATCCTCAGCACCCTGGCCGCGATTTGGGCTTTTTGGCTGGCTGCGACCATGGACCTCGGCGAGTTCACGCCCAGCCGCACCCTCATCTGCGGCGTGGTCATCGCCGGCGCGGTGATGGTCCCTCTCTTCGCCGAAGAATTCTTGGCTGTCCGTGCGCTGGGCATTCTGGCCCTCCTTGCAACCGAACCTCTGCTCGGCTCCGCATTTCTCCGCCCGGAACAGAGCCGCCTGCTGCTCGTGGTTCTCGCTTACGTGTGGGCGGTCGCCGGACTCGTGTTTGTCGCTGCACCCTATGTCCTCAGGGACATGATCGCCTTCATCACGCAGAGGCCCCTTGTTTACCGGTTGGCTGCCTTGGCCGGTGTGTCCTACGGCTTGCTGCTCGTCGCCGCATCCTTCCTTTTCTTCCGCCCCTGACGCGCGCAGAATTCACCACGCATGATCCAGATTGTCTTCACCGACATGAGTGCCGCGGAAATGGCCGCCTTGCCGAAGTTGCTGCAGTTGGAAATTCTCGGTGAATTCCAGGTTCTTCCGGACGATCTTGAAAATCTCGATCCCAAGCGGTTCGGCAAAATGGCCCGCGATCACCGCACGGTTTACCGTTACCGCGCGGGCGACTACCGCATCTACTTCGAGGCGCAGGATGGCGGCGTGCTTGTGCGCCGTGTGCTGAGCAAAAACACCATCCGGGATTTCTTGTTCCGCGCCAATCTCCCCATGGCCGAGGACGACGAACTCGCCGGTAGCCGCGATTTCTGGCAACTGATCGACGAGTCGAAAAAGTCGGCCTGAATTCGTCTCCCCGCCGTCCCCCCACCCGATCCACCGATGAACAATCAACATAAACTTACCAATCCCTTTTATGCGCTTCTGAGTCTGCCGGCGACGGCCATGGGTTTCGCGCTTTGCGTGCAGATCAACGCGCTGAGTTGGATACTCAGCACGAAATACAACCTGTCCATCGAGCATGTTGGCTACGTCTGGCTGGCCGGTCCCCTCGCCGGTCTGCTTGCGCAACCAATCGTCGGCCTCATCAGTGACAATGTCTGGTTCTGGGGCGGACGCCGCCGGCCATTCATCCTCATTGGCGGTGTCACCGCTTCGCTCATGTTGCTGGCACTTCCGCTCCTCGGTGAAATCAGCCGCTGGACGGGCATTCAGATCCTTTGGACCGCGGTGATCGTCGCCCTCACCCTCGACCTTGCCATCAATGTCGGCTTCAACCCCACCCGATCGATCATCGCCGACCTCACGCCGGAAGGCGAACCGCGCACCAAGGGATTCACTTGGATGCAAACCATTTCCGGCATGTTCGGCGTCTTGGCCTACGTGATCGGCGCTTTGTTCGGTAACTACGCGCTGATCTACGCGGGCGTGGCGCTCGTGTTTTTGTTCAATGTTGTGCCTCCCTTCCTGCTCAAGGAACCGCGCGAACTCGGCCGCGTGGCCGCGCACGATGCGCCCGAGAAGCCGGCGGGCCACCGCGGAAAAACCAACCTTCCCCGCCTTCTGCACATCTACGTGGCACACGCGTTCACATGGGTCGGTGTGCAAACAATGTTCGTCTTCATGTTCGCCTACGCGCACGGAGCTTTTTATCCGGGAGTTGCCAAACTTGACGAAGCGCAGGAGACCGGACTCGGGCAGATCATCTCGATATCCTTCCTTGTCATGAATGTCGTCGGCTTCATTCTTCCGGTGGCAGTGCTACAGCCCCTTGCCAAAAAGGTCGGCCTGGTCCGCACCCACACTATGAGCATTTTCGTCATGGCTGCCGGATACGCGGCCATCGCTTTTCTCGGCGCCGGCGGCGCACCTATTCTTTATGCGCTTATGGGTGTGGTCGGCATCGGCTGGGCAGCCGTGGTGAGCCTGCCTTTCGCCATCATGAGCGACAGTGTGGACAAAGCCCGCATGGGGCTCTTCATGGGGATATTCAATCTCTCGGTCGTCATCCCCCAGATCTTCGTCAGCCTCGGCATCGGAAAAATCGTCGCCAGCGCGGCAGACAAGAATATTGTTTTCATCATCAGCGCAGCAGCCCTTGGGGTGTCGGCCGTGCTCTGGGCGCTCCTGCGCGAGGACCGCGTGGAACCGGGCGAACTCGTGATGGGATCGGGTGGACATTGATTGACGAAAAACGGAACCGGGCAGCGCTTTTACGGGCCGTGAAGCCGGCTTCCTTGTGCACTTGAAGCCCATATCCGCGATGATTGTTCTCGAAGTTGAAGCATTGACGAAAAGCTACGCGCAGCGCCCGATCTTGCGCGACGTGTCTTTCAAGCTGGACCAATGTGAGCGAGTCGCACTGTTGGGGCCGTCGGGAAGCGGGAAGACGACGGTCCTGAACTGCGTCGGGGGCGTGGAACGTGCCGACGGAGGCAGCGTGACGATCGCCGGCCGCGTGCTCGCCAAGATGGGTGCGGACGAATTGGCTGCCCTGCGGCGCGAGCACATCGGGACGATTTTTCAATTTTACCATCTGCTGCCGACGCTGAGCGCCGCCGAAAACATCGAGCTGCCATTGCAGCTTCTCGGCGTAGCGACAAACGAGCGTGAGGCACGGGTGCGCGAGTTGTTGGATCGCGTGGGGATCGCGCACCGTGCCACCGCGCTTCCGGGACAGCTCTCCGGCGGCGAAATGCAGCGCGTTGCCATCGCGCGGGCGGTGGTGCACCGACCCACGTTGATTCTGGCTGACGAGCCCACGGGCAGCCTGGATTCGGCCACGGGTGCGCAGGTGCTGGAGCTGTTGGCGGAGGTTGTGGGTGAAACAAAAGCAGCGCTCCTGCTGGTGACGCACAGCACGGAGGCAGTGCGGTATTGCAAGCGTGTGCTGCGCATGCAGGACGGACAGATCGTTGACGGCGCATGAGCGCTGTCCTGCTCATCCTCCGGCGCTGCGCTTTGAGACACTGGCGACTGGCGCTGCGGCAGCAGGTGGCGCTCGTGCTCATTCTCGCGCTGGGATCGAGTGTTTATCTGGCCGTGCGGCTGGCAAGCAACGCGGCACTGTCGGGTTTCGAGACCTTCACCCAAGGCATCACTCGTCAACCGGACTGGACGGTGCAGTCCGTTGGCGGAGTCTTGCGTGAGGACGACGTGCGGAGGATGCGCGAAGTGCTGGGAGAACGTCCTGTGGACCTGCTTCCCGTGGTGGAAGAGACGGTAAGTCCCGCCTCCGATGACGGGAATGGCGAGATCGGATCGCGGCCGACTTGGCGCCTGCTGGGCGTTGATTTTTTCGCACTACTCAACCTGCAGGATGAAGCGCCGACTGGATTCGGCGGCAGCCTTCGGGAATTGCGCTCGGGCGTTTATGTGAGCCCCAAACTGGGTGCACAGGAGGGCGACGAGTTGCGTCTCATCGTGGATGATCGCGTGATAAAAGTTAAGGTGGCTGGTGTGGTGCCCGAGACACCGGGCGTGCCAGCTTTGCCGAAGCATCTCTTATTGATGGATCTTCCGGAAGCCCGGTCGCTTTTGATGCGCGACGACCAAGTGGATCGCGTGGAGGTTTTGGCCAAGGACAGCGACCTATTTCCGCATCTGCGCGCAGAGACGGGCAATCTGTTGAAATCATCCTGGCTGGTCACGGACGGCGCAAGCCGTCGGCATCTTGCGGGAACGATGACACAGGCGTTTCGACTGAATTTGACGATTCTCTCGCTTCTGGCGCTGCTGGTGGGCGGCTATCTTATCTTCCAGGCGCTCGATGGCGTGGTGCTGCGGCGACGCGAGGAAATCGGAATTCTCAAGTCCCTCGGCGTCACAGACGGGGCCATTCAGCTCGCGTTTCTCATCGAGGCGGGGCTGCTGGGGTTGTTGGGCGGCGCGCTGGGCACTCTTCTGGGTTGGATCGGCGCCCAAGGCGCGGTGGGAGGTGTGACTCGGACCATGAACGCGCTGTATGGTGCGACGAGCGAGCAACGGGCGGCTTTGGGTGCGGAAGAAGCGCTGGTGGCAATTTCGATAGCGATATCGGCAAGCCTTGCCGCCGCGTGGTGGCCCTCACGGATGGCAGCCCGCACACCACCGGCGCAAATGCTGGGACACCATGCCGTCCTTTTCGAAGGCGGCGCCGTCTGGCGCGCAGAGTGGGTCGGCTGGACGATGATGTTGGCGGCGGTTTTGCTCGCGCAGCTGCCGGCTTTGCGTTTTGCGAGCGGCACGAGACTGCCGCTGGCGGGCTATGCGTCTGCCCTGCTCTGGTTGATCGGCTCCGGTCTGGCAGCAGGCTCGGTGCTGCGCTTTCTGGGGCAGGCCAAGATGCCTTCAGCCCCGTGGCGAATTGCGCTTTCTTACATCCGGCGGCCGACCGTGCGGCATCGCTTTGCGGTCGCGGCTCTAACAAGCGCGGCGGCCATGACGACTGGCATGACGGTAATGGTCGGAAGCTTTGACCATACGATGCGCGACTGGATCGACCGCACAATGCGGGCGGACATTTACATCAGCAGCGCAGGCGCCCAGAGCGCATCATCAACGCATTCCATCTCGCCGACAACCGTAGCTGAACTTGCCCGCGATCCCGAAGTTGCGGAGCTGGCAATTGTGCAGGCGAAAACGTTGCCGTGGAACGGAAGCGAGGTGGTCATTCTCGGAACGGACCCTCTGTTTGCGCACAGGCACGGTTTGCTCGCTTGGGTCCAGCCTCCCGCGCGTGACGAGTGGTGGCGGAAAAACAACGGCATCGCGCCGGCGATTGTGAGCGAGAGCTGGAGCGAGCGTTTCGGAACAAAGGCGGGTGATGTTATCGAGTTGGCGGGACGCAAGGCACAGGTCGGGGCCATAAATGCGGAATACGGAAATGAACGCGGATCATTGACACTGCCGCAGGAAGTTTTTCGCGAGTGGTTCAATACCGATGAAGCTTGGCGCTTGGCGCTCATGCTGAAGACGGGCGCGGACGCGGAGACAGTGCGCGCACGGATTCAAGAGCGGCAGCCGGGCCTGAGTATTTTCACCAACGCCCACCTTCGCAGCGAGGCACTGCGGATTTTTCGGCAGACGTTTGCAGTGACACACGCGCTGGAGGTGATCGGCGTGATCGTGGCTGTGGCCGGGCTCGGCCTGACATTGGCCAGCCTGCTGCTCGAAAGACGCGCGGTGCTGGCGACACTGCGATCGCTGGGTATGAGGCAAGGCGAGATTGCCCGATCAGCGGCATTGGAAGGCCTCGTGGTCGCCGGCGCCGGCACGTTCACGGGCATTGCGGCCGGTTTGTGGCTTGGTTGGCTTCTGGTGCATCGGATCAACAAGCAATGCTTCGGATGGACACTGCAGTTTCACACAATGTGGTGGAATCTCGCGCTGTTGGGAGTCGCGGTGATCGCTGCCGGCACGCTGGTGGCCGCTGCCGTTGGTCGCTGGGCAGCCATGCTGCCGCCAGAACACACAGAGGAATGACATGAAACGCCGGCTTTTGCTCTTCCTCATGATGACGACTGTGCTCCAGGGGCAAACAACGCCAGACGGATTTGCCATCCCCCAAAAAGGCCGGGCTTTTGTTTTTCCACGCGATCACGGAAGCCATCCCGAGTTCCGCACCGAATGGTGGTATGTCACGGGTCATCTGGACGGAAAGGACGGCCGCCGTTACGGCTTTCAAGTGACGTTTTTTCGTCAGGCGCAGCGGGAGTATGACAAGACAAAGCATCTGCACCTCGCGCATACGGCGTTGCTGGATGCGCGAACTGGTCGCTTTGTGCATGAGGAACGGTTGAACCGCGAGGGCTGGGACGCGGCATCTTCGGAGCTCACCTTGTCGGTGCGGAACGGAAATTGGTCGCTGGAATTGGACGAGGAGACGGACAAGATTAAGATCGCGGCGACGGTTCAAGACAACGTTCTGTTGCGACTGGAAATGGAGCCGGAAAAATCGCTGGTGGTATTTGGAAAGGACGGCGTATCGCGCAAGGGCGCGTCCGAGTCCGCGGCAAGTCATTACCTGACTTGGACCCGCTTGAAAACGAACGGCACGGTCAAGCCGGGCGCAGAAGAACATGCAGTGACCGGTGAAGCATGGATGGACCACGAGTTCAGCAGCAGCCAGCTTGAGGACGGCCAGGTGGGTTGGGACTGGGCGTCTCTTCAACTCAACGACGGCCGCGAGGTGATGGCCTACCGCATGCGGCGTAAAGATGGCACGACGGACCCGGCCTGCACGCTCGCGGTCATCGAGCGGGATGGAAAAGTGCGACACTTGCCAAGTGACGCGTTCCAAATGGAGCCGCTCGGAACTTGGAAAAGTCCACGCAATGACGCCGCGTATCCGATCCGAATTCGGATCCGATTCGAGGACGAATCGTTCGAACTGAAGCCGCTTGCGGAGGACCAGGAACATCACGGCAGTATCACACGGCTGCCGTATTGGGAGGGCGCGTGCGATGTGATTGACTCGCGCGGTCAAGTCGCAGGTCGCGCGTTTCTCGAACTGGCTGGCTACGCAGGCGATTTGACGGACCATCTCACAGCCGACGACAAATGAGCCGTTCATCTCTTTGTGCAGACCGACGCGCAGTGCCACAGTGCACTTCAAACGATTTGACCGTTGGCGGCATGCCCGCTAGGATTCTTCTTTCATCTCAGCAGCCATAGCTCAATTGGATAGAGCATCTGACTACGGATCAGAAGGTTTGAGGTTCGAGTCCTCATGGCTGCGCTTTCTCCCTCAACTACTTGCAACAACTTCTAGGCACTGAATAGGCACCTCAGTGCCCATGAGTGAGGCTCTTTTATTCAACTGTTTAACGAGAGTCGGGCTTGAGGTAGGCTCTGGGCATGGTTCGACGCTCCGCCATGCAATTCTCCCTGGGTATCGACTTCGGGACCAACTCCGTCCGTGCGGTGATTGTGCGTTGCCGTGATGGTGCCGAGTTTGGTTCTGCGGTGTTTCCCTATCCGAGCGGACGCGAGGGTATTTTGACGGAAAAGTCCGACCACCGATTGGCCCGTCAGCACCCTGGTGATTATCTCGTCGGTCTAGCAAAGGTAGTGCGAGGTGCGTTACGCAAGGCTTCCCAGCGGAGCGATTTTGAAGGTGCGCAGGTTGTCGGCATTGGCATCGACACGACGGGATCAAGCCCCCTGCCGGTTGATAAGCAAAACCGTGCGCTGGCCATGCTGCCCAGGTGGCGTCGGAACCTGCATGCTCAATGCTGGTTGTGGAAAGACCATACCTCATGGCGCGAGGCAGCGCAGATCACCAAGTTGGCGGCCAAGCATCGTCCTCACTTCATTGCCAAGTGCGGGAACACGTATTCCTCCGAGTGGTTTTGGAGCAAAATTTGGCGTTGCCGCAAAGTCGCGCCCGATGTTTTCAAGGCGGCATATTCATGGGTGGAAATCGCCGATTGGATTCCTTCCGTTCTCGCTGGTGTGAACGATCCTCGTGAGATCAAGCGGGGTATATGTGCGGCCGGCCACAAAGCGATCTTCAGTGATGAGTGGGGGGGCTTGCCTGACAAAAAGTTCCTCTCCCGGCTGGACCCGGCACTTTCGGTGTTGCGCGACCGACTTTACAACAAAGCGTATGACGCCTCTCATCCGGCAGGCTTCCTTTGTGAAGCGTGGGCAAGGAGGCTGGGCTTGCCCGTCGGTATCCCCATCGCCATCGGCGAGTTCGATGTGCACTACGGGGCCATCGGCTGCGGGGTTCGAGAGGGCACTCTCGTCAAAGTGATCGGAACATCGACCTGCGACTGTGCCGTGGTTTCAGGGCGCAAGAAGATGGCTGACATCCCCGGTATTTGCGGGATCGTGCCCGGGGCCATTTTGCCGGGCTATTTCGGCGTCGAGGCCGGGCAGTCTGCGGTGGGTGATATTTTTAAATGGTGGGTCGAAGGGATTTGCGAAGGTGACGAGGCATTGCACTCGGCGCTCACGAAGGAGGCGTCCCGCCTCAAGCCCGGACAGAGCGGTCTGCTAGCCTTGGATTGGAACAACGGCAACCGCACGATCCTCGTGGATCCGCTGCTCAGCGGATTGCTTGTTGGGCAGACCTTGCACTCGACAAGAGCGGAGATTTACCGCGCATTGATCGAGGCCACCGCGTTTGGTGCTCGCGCCATCATCGAACGCCTCCGGGAACACGGTGTTCCGGTCGAGCGTGTCGTGTGTGCGGGCGGTATCGCGGAAAAAAATCCGCTGCTCATGCAGATTTACGCCGATGTCACGGGCTGCACTATTCGTGTGGCGGGTTCGAGTCAGGCATGTGCACTTGGCTCTGCGGTCGCGGCCTCCGTGGTCGCGGGGGTTTATCAGGATTACCCGACGGCGCAAAATGCGATGATTTCGCTCAAGCCGGTTGTTTACCGGCCGATCCCCGCGAACAGGCGCGTCTATGACAAATTATACCGTCTTTACCGGCTGCTGCATGACGCGTTCGGCGGGCTGGATCACACAGCAGACCTCGCGGTGGTTATGAAGGATCTTCTCAAAATCAAAGAAACGAAATTCTCATGAAAATCGGTAACCCCGTCATTTGGTTCGTCACCGGAAGCCAGCATCTCTACGGCGAAGCAGCGCTCAAGAAAGTCGCGGCGGATTCACAGAAGATGGTCGCTGCACTCAACGCGGGCGGACGTCTTCCGCTTGAGTTGGTCTGCAAGCCCGTGATGGTTTCTCCCGAGGCGATCCGTCAGCTTAGTCTTGAAGCAAACAGCGACCCTTCGTGCGCGGGCCTCGTCCTATGGATGCACACGTTCTCGCCCTCGAAAATGTGGATCGGCGGGCTGTCGGTATTGCGGCGGCCTTTCCTTCACCTGCACACGCAGTTCCATCGTGACTTGCCGTGGGGAACCATCGACATGGATTTCATGAACCTCCACCAAGCTGCGCACGGCGACCGCGAGGCCGGGTTCATCCATACCCGGATGCGTCTCGGGCGAAAGGTTGTCGCCGGATATTGGGACGATGCGAAGGTGCAGGAGCGCATGGCCTCATGGATGCGGGTGGCGCGAGGATGGCATGATTGGCAAGGAGCAAAATTTGTGCGCTTTGGCGACAACATGCGCCAAGTTGCGGTGACCGAAGGCGACAAAGTTGCGTCAGAAATGAAATTCGGCTTTTCCGTGAACGGGCACGGCGTGGGTGATTTGGTTGCTGTGATGCGCGAGATCGGCGACAAGCAGGTTGACCAACTTTGTGATGCATACGAGCAGATTTACAACGTGGTAGCGGAACTTCGAAAGGGCGGCGCACGCCATGAAGCATTGCGCGACGGCGCGCGTATCGAGTTGGCGCTGCGGGCGTTTTTGGAGCAGGGAAATTTCAAGGGTTTCACCACAACTTTCGAAGATTTGCACGGCCTGCCGCAGTTGCCCGGCCTTGCTGTGCAGCGGTTGATGGCCGATGGCTATGGTTTCGGCGCAGAGGGTGATTGGAAAACCTGCGCTTTGCTGCGTGTGGCGAAGGTCATGGCACAGGGTGCCAAGGGAGGAACGTCGTTCATGGAGGATTACACCTACCACCTCGCCCCGGATGGCCAGCTCGTTCTTGGATCGCACATGCTTGAGATTTGTCCCTCCATTGCGGCGGACAAGCCGACGCTGGAGATTCATTCCTTAGGGATCGGCGGCAAGGGCGATCCGGTGCGTTTGGTGTTCAACGCATCCGCGGGGCCCGCGATCAATGCATCATTGATCCACCTAGGCAACCGTTTCCGCCTGCTTGTCAATGAAGTGGACGTCATCAAGCCGCCGCAGGATGTCCCGAACTTGCCCGTGGCGCGAGCCGTGTGGAAGTGCCGTCCGGATTTCCAGACTGCGTGCGAGGCATGGATCTATGCCGGGGGTGCCCACCATACGGTCTTCAGCCACGTGGTGACCACGGACATGATCCGAGACTTCGCCGCCATCGCCGGCGTCGAGATTATCGCGATCGACAAAGATACGCAGGTGGATACCTTCCGAGATTCCCTGAGCTGGAACGAGGCTTATTATCATTTGGCAAGCGGAATGATCGCCTGACGCGCATGGGAAAATTCACCGAAATCCGCGAAGAATGTTGCGAGGCCAACCGCGCCTTGGGGGCAAGTGGTTTGGTTGACCTGACTTTTGGCAACGTGAGTGTGCTGGATCGCGAAGCAGGAATATTTGCCATCAAGCCGAGCGGCGTGGACTACGCGTCACTGACGCCGGACAGTATGGCGCTTGTGGACCTCGAAGGGAAAACCGTCGCAGGCAAGTTAAGCCCGTCTTCCGACACGCCAACGCACACGAGGCTTTTTCAGGCATTTGATGCAATCCGTTCCGTTGCCCACACGCATTCGCGCTACGCGGTGAGTTTTGCTCAAGCCGGGAGGGAGATCCCGCTATTGGGCACGACGCATGCCGACTATTTTCGTGGACCGGTTCCCGTGACGCGTGGACTCATGACCGAGGAAATCAACGGCGACTACGAACTCGAGACGGGCAATGTGATCGTGGCCCGCTTTGTCGGTATGGATCCGCTTTCTGTTCCCGCCGTGCTTGTGCGGAACCACGGTCCTTTTGCATGGGGAACATCCGGTGCGAAGGCGATCGAAACCGCGCAGGCCTTGGAAATCATCGCGCAGATAGCATGGCAAACGCTGTGCCTCCATCCGTCCGCCGAGTCGGCGCCCGATGTGTTGCGCGACAAACACTTCTTTCGCAAGCACGGCAGCAGTGCCTACTACGGCCAGCGAAAGTCGGCGCACGAATGAATGTCCGTTCGTGGGCAGTAACCCCCTCAAGGGAAGATCAAGAAAAGAAGCGTTGCCCGTGCGGCTTCGCGTTTAGCGCCAGCCGATGCTTGCATGACCGACGGAGTTGTTAGGATCGCTGTTTGGTTGGCAGGTGCCCATTGGCAGTATGATTCGAGACCACGAGGTGGCGGGGCCGAATTCCAGTTCGCAACCAAAGAGGGTTCCCGCGATCTCGGGGCCGAGGTTCAGCAGATACACCGGCGCGCTGTCAGCCAGCCAGTCCGTGGTGGCCAGGTCGGCGAACCCGGCACCCACGGCCCGCGGCGCGTCCATTCATTCGGCCCGCGGATTCGCAGCTTGCGGCGGGCATGGCTGCGGACGGGATGGCTCGATGTAGAGGCGCACAGGCGGACGGTCGATCATTTCCCCATGCCACCATGCATCGAAGCGCGCGAGAGAAGCTTCAAGGTCAAAGGCATTTGTGTTCATGAGTGATGTTTTACGGTTGAAGCTTCTTCTTGAGCCAGACCACGCATGCGCTGACATCTCCTGCGGGAATCCATGTGAGGCAATCACCCTGAAGTGATGGAGGCTGGGCTGACGCGTGCAATGCATCCGCGATTTCCCATTCTCCGGCTTGTTCCAGCGGAACTTCGATGACTGCTGGAAACGGGCCGGAAAACACATGACACACCGCCAGCATGGCGCTGCCGTCATCGGAACTCCGCACCACGGCCTGCCAACCGGCGGGATGCCTGAAGCTCGGGCCAATCTGCCCGTGGCGTTTGGAGGTGCCGCGCCGCAAGATCGGAGCCACGTTCTGATAGAGGCTCAGTGCATGGGTGAGGATGTCGCGTTGATTGCCTTGGAGTTCGTGCGCCTGACCGCTCAGGCACATGCGGCCGAGGAATGTCGAGGCCAGCGAATAGACGAGTCGCTGCAGTGTGTCGCTGCTGCGAAGAACCGCCCAAACCTGGTATTTCCGTGGCGGAATCAAGCGCACGCCATTGGCTGCGATGATCGGGATTTCCAAGGTTTCATGGGCATCGGAGAAAGAACCCATCGTCCCGATTCCGAGCAACAAGGGCTCCAGACGATGGCCCCCGGAGGCGCAGATCTCGATGACCAGTTCCGGAAGCTCCTCTTTGATTTTCCGGAAAAAACGGACAACCCCCTCAAGGTGAGCGCGAAGTGCCTCACCGGAGGATTCGGCACCATCACAACCGACACCAATGGTGTCGTTGTAATCAACCTTCAGGTATCCGATCCCCGCTTCCCGGAGGAGACCGATGACTTTTTCTGATAGATAATCATGAACCCAGGGATCCCGGAAATCCCAGAACCTGCGGGTGCCCACTTCGATCGGCACGCCGTCGCGATGGAGCTGATGGGATGTTTCCTGCCAAGCTTTGGAAAGCCGGGTTGCGACTTCGAACTCAAACCAGATCCCTGGGATCATCCCGCGCTCCCTGACAGCATCCGCCGTCGCCCGGAGTCCGTCGGGAAAGGACTTCGGGTTCACCTCCCAATCGCCGTTTTCCAGGGTGACTCCCGCCGGGCGATCCGTCCAGCCGTCATCGATGACGAGGTAGCGGACCGGGGTGCCGCGGAAGCGGTCGGCCAGGGCAAGGATCGAATCATGGGTTGGCGCGCCCCAGCTCGTGCACCACTCGTTGCAGAGGACCGGCAGGCACTGCTGGGAAGCCTGCTCCTCTGTATATAGTGCTTGCAGGCGCTCGGCGGCTTCATCCACTCCGCCCTGCACCACCGTAAAAAACGCGGAGGGGGTCTCAAACGAATCACCTGGCGCAATTTCCTTCGCCCAGTGGCCGAATTCCCAGTCGGCCAGACCGCCCGACAGGCAGGCGCAGTCATTCCGCCGGTAAGCCTCCATCTGCCACGATCCCGGCCAAGCGATCTGGGCCGCCCATGTGACGCCCACCCCAGTGTCCTCCACCGCCGCAAACGGGAAAAACCCGCGCACGGGAAGCGAACCGACCTGGCCGAACCGCTCGCAGGAAACCGAATGTCCAGTCCACGAGGGTTCGAGCTGCAACTCTTCAAAGAGCCGGGAATCGAGCCGACCCTCCGCCGACCAGGCACTGCGGCACCGATGCAGACGCAGTTTGCCCGCTGCCTCATCGCTTTGAAACGGTGAAATCCCGCCCAGCGAGAAACTCGAGAGCATGGTCAAAACCATCGGCTTGTCCGTGCGGTTGTGAAACCGGGTCCGGCACTCGAACACCCCCGTGCCCTCGAGCCATGTGAGGATGTGTTCGCAGATGTATCCTGCGGGATGCTCTAGCGTGGTGATCAGGCAATTCCCCTCCGTGCGCTGCCCGGCAAATCTTAGCCCTTCGCTTGCGGGACTGTTCCGCATGGTGCGCCCCTGCGCGAAGCGGTCCGGCGCGGGCAGTCCCCTTACCCCGACCTGCACCATCGAATCAATCTCCCATGCCGGAAAGTCCGGCCAGTGCTTGGGCAGAAACGCAATCTCCGGGCCGTCCAAAAATTCCCTCCGCACAGCGACCTGCCCCGCCAGTGCTGCCGGGATGATCTCCAACCCGGTGCGCCCGCTTCCAGCATCGATGCGATACCTAAGCAGCGTGTCTCCGCAGTTGTGCTCGATGAGCCCCGCCTTCATGTCTTCTGGTTTTTTCATGTCTTTTGTTTCAGTCCTGTCCGCGGATTTTCGTGTTCCATGGCCCGATGCCGAGCAGACCCTTGAAATGAGCCGGTGCCTCATTCACCCGGTTGCCCGTGAGGGTCACGTCCTCACTGGCGGAGACGAAGTTTTTGTAGAATGCTTCGTGCAGGAGGGGTGTCAGCTCAGTTGGCACTGCAACATGGACATCAATCAGTAGGCCATGTGTCGCAGCGGCACGCATCTTGATCGGTCGCACCTCACCAGCACCTCCCCCGTATCGAATGGCGCCTCGCGCACAAGATCTGGCAGCCATCCCTCGGGAACCGGACGTCCGGGCTTGCTGCACAAGTTGGCCGCAACTTCCGGCGCATCATTTGGATGCCGCATCGCCAAGTGCCACTTTCGCCAGATAGATTTCTGTTTTACCGCCATGACGCGAGTAGTAGCTGATCCAAAGAACGCCCTCGTGGAGGACCACCCCTGGATAAGCCGTGTCCCCGCCACCGGATGGCAGACGCAGCGCTTCGGTGAGCGCTCCGGTTTTCGGATCGATCCAGACCAAGGCGGTGTATCCGGTCTGGTGCCCGCCGAAGGCTTCGTGCAGGCGGGTGACGGCAAGCAGCCGGCCATCCGGAAGCACGGTGATGAATTGTCCGCCGATGCGGCGGCCGAGCGGCTTCCAGTTCCATTCCGTGTAGGGCGGCGCGGCCGTTCCCACATAGCCTGTCGGGTTGGTTCGCGAGTCACGCTCCGCCGGGCTGTCCTGCCTCAGCAGGCAATAGGCTGTGCCGTCTTCCGCGAAGGCCAGATGTGACTCGCTCTGCAAGTCCTCGCTTGCCGGACCGATGTCGTTGGCCACCAATTCCCACTGTTGCCCATCGTGCGTGCGATACAGGGCGACTCTCTGCCGATGGATGCCCTCATAGGCCACGCTATAGCCCTGACCGCCGTGCCATGTGGTCTTCCAGCGCCAGGTCGGATTGTGCTGCTCATCGACAAACGGCCCGCGCCAGGTTTCCCCGTCTGCCGACAGCCACGTCGTGGATTGCGG
>VEQL01000043.1 GCA_018883245.1 Chthoniobacterales bacterium | reverse complement strand
GTTCAGCGTGAACCCGGGAGACGCTAGCGTGGAACGTGTCGATCTGTCCGAGCGCGGGGAGAAGGGTGCGGCGGCGCTTGTCCGGCGGAATGTGTTTTCGTGGCAGGACGGCGGGCTGGACAACTGGAATACGCCGGCAGCGGCGAAGTTCGGGGAGACTCCCGTTTTGAAATATGAATGCGCAATGCTGGACGGCGGGAGCAATGTCGGACTGAGTGCAGCCATTGTGCTAATCAGACAAAACGGCACGGCGACCACTCTGGCCTCCGAGACGGTAATGCCGGACTTCGATTTTTCGGAGATGACTCTGCGAGCAGCCGGACCGGTCACCGAGGATGGCTGTTCCGTCGTGGTCGCCTTCCGGCCATGGAACGTGGCGCAAGAGTGTGCCGGCGTCGGAGGATTTCTCATCCGGAATGTCCGCCTTGAAATGTCAAAAGAGAACTGAATTCCCGGAGCGCCATTGAGCCCTTCTGGACGCCGGTGGACGGCGGCGATGGCTCCGAGTTAACCGGCGGGAAGATCCAGGCGGGTGCGGGCATCGCCTTTCTCGTCAACCAAGCGGTCTCCACGGGCATCGTGATGCCAGCCATGCGCGTGTCGTTTTTCATCTTTCCACCCCGGACTCCGCGAGGCACATTCCTTTCTGATTCTCCGTCGAGTTGGCCGGCATTCCCACCGCACCAACCTCACACCCCTGAAAACACAAGCCATGAAACGACAAATCCTCATCGCATGCACCGTGTTGCTCGCTGCGGCGCAGCCGGGCTATTCGGCGCCCTCGGAAAGGCCCAACATCGTGATCATTTTATCCGATGACCAGGGCTATGCCGACGTCGGATTCAATCCGCACCACGGGCCGGGTATCATCACGCCGAACATCGACAAAATCGCGCGCGACGGGGTCATCTTCGAACAAGGCTACATCACCGCATCGATGTGTCTTCCTTCCCGCGCGGCGCTGCTCACGGGCCGCTACCAACAGCGCGCCGGCGTCCACTGGGCGGAAGTGGCCTCGCAACCGGTGAGACTTCTCGCGGACTATCTCAAAGAGGCCGGCTATGTCTCGGGTGCCTTCGGCAAGTGGCACGAAACCGGGGACATCGCCGGCGACTTGAACCCGACTGCTCCTCCAACGCGCGTTGTGACCAGCGGGGACCTCGCCGTCGACTTGAACCCGACCAAGCGGGGTTTCGACGAGTTCTACGGCTTCAACCACGGAGGCCGCGATTATTATGACTTGGACAACACCGCGTCGGACTTCGCCCCGCTTTTCCGCGGGACAAAGTGCCTGAAAGGAACGGGGGAGAAGGGCTACCTGACCCACCGGTTGACGGATGAAGCGGTGGACTTCATCAAGCGGCACCGCGATCAGCCGTTCCTGGTCTATTTGCCCTACAATGCCGTGCACACCCCGCTCCAAGCGCAGATCGAGGATGTCGAGGTAAAGCACAAATACAGCACCGACCCGGCGCGGAAGATCCTGCTGGCCATGATCAACTACCTCGATACCGGTGTCGGCCGGATCCTCGATACGCTCAAAGAGGAGGGGCTCTACGAGAACACGCTCATCTTCTTCCTCACCGACAATGGTGGTTCCGTGCTGGCGACCCATGCGGACAACACGCCGCTGCGCGGTGAAAAACTGCAGAATTACGAAGGCGGGATTCGCGTTCCGTTCGTGCTCTCCTGGCCCGCCGCGGTCAAGGGCGGCAGGACCTTCGCCGCACCCGTCTCCTCGCTGGACATTGTGCCGACTTGTCTTGCCGCAGCCGGCATTCCGCAGCCTGCCTCTCCGCGTCTGGACGGAATCAACCTTCTGCCGCTCATCGATGACAAAGCTGCCGTTGCGCCGCCCGAACGCGATCTCTTCTGGTGGTGGAAGAGCGGCGTCGGCCGCCCCGGGGGAACTCCGCCTCCCTTAGGGGGCGGCTGGGCCATGCGCTCGGGAAACTGGAAACTCTTGCAGGATTCCGGCGACAACCCGCCGCCGGTCCAACTCTTCGATCTCGCCGCCGATCCCAAGGAAACGACCGACTTGGCGAAGGCCCGTCCCGACCTGGTGGCCGACCTCAAAAAACGTTTCGACGCATGGGCCGTCGAGGTGGAAGCTGACGCTTCGCGGGCGCGGGCCCCGAAAGATTCTGCAAAGCCGTAAATCCCCGTTCCCCGACTTTGAAACATCTGCGACTGCTGCTGTTCCTCTCCGTCTCGCTTGTGGCGTCCCCGTCGTTCGCCGCCGCCACACCCAACATCCTCATTATCTATGCCGACGACCTCGGCTACGGCGACGTGCAGGCCTACAATCCCGAGCGCGGCAAGATTCCCACGCCGAACATCGACCGGTTGGCGGCGGAAGGCATGCGTTTCACCGACGCGCATTCTTCCTCCGCCGTGTGCACACCCTCGCGCTACGCCTTGCTTACCGGGCGCTACCACTGGAGGACGACGCTGCAAGCCGGCATTGTGCCGCTGTGGGGTCCGCCGCTCATCGCACCCGACCGCATGACCATCGGAACCCTGGCCCAACAACACGGCTACCGCACCGCCTGCATCGGCAAATGGCATCTCGGCTGGGACTGGCCCATTCCGGCCGACCGCGCGGCGCTCTTCAAAGAAAAGCCCAAGGGCGAAGCGGTCGCCACCGATGCCCACCGCGATGTCTGGCGCGAGGTTTTTTCCCAACCGATCGGCGGTGGACCGGTCACGCGCGGCTTCGATCTCTACTTCGGCACCGACGTGCCGAACTGGCCGCCTTTCTGCTTCATCGAAAATGACCGGACCGTCGGCATTCCCTCGGAGTTTCTTTCCGGCCGCCTCATGGTGAAAAATCAGGCCAGCAATCAAGGGCCGGCACTGCCCGACTGGACATTCGAGCCTGTCCTCCCCGCGCTCGCCGATCGCGCCGTCGCCTTCATCGATGAGGCCGCCCGCGAGAAAAAACCTTTCCTCCTTTATCTGCCCCTCACTTCGCCGCACACCCCGCTGGCACCGAACGAGGCGTGGACCGGGAAGAGCGGGTTGAATACCTACGCCGACTTCGTCATGGAAACCGACGAGGTGGTCGGCCGGATCTTGGATGCGCTGAAGAAAAGCGGCGTGGCCGACAACACCATTGTCGTGTTCACCTCCGACAACGGATTCGCGCCTTATGCCGGCAAGCAGGAACTCGAGGAGAAGGGCCATTACCCGAGCGGGCCGCTGCGCGGGGCCAAATTCGACGCCTGGGAAGGCGGCCACCGGATGCCCTTCGTGGTCCGCTGGCCCGGCGTGGTGAAGCCGGGCAGCGTCTGCGATCAGCTCGTGCAGCAGACCGATTTGCTGCGCACCATTGCCGACGTGCTCGGCACGACGCTGCCCGACAATGCCGGAGAGGACAGCGTGAGTCTCTTGCCGCTGCTCAAGGGTGGAAACACTCCGGTGCGGGAGTTCGCCGTGAGCACCTCCGGCCCCGGGGTGCCCGCGCTGCGCCACGGCTCTTGGAAATACATCGCCGCGCCCGGCTCCGGAGACCGCCGCGATGCGGACAACCGGAGAGTGCCCGGGGAGGCGCGCCATCCGGTGCAGCTTTACGACCTCGCCAACGACCTCGGCGAAACGAAAAACCTCGCCACCGAGCAGCCGGCGAAGCTCGCCGAGATGCGTGCTCTGCTCGAGCAGTTGATTGTCCAGGGACGCAGCACGCCCGGAGCCAGGCAGAAGAACGACACCAAGGTGGAGCGTTACCCGAAGCCGCGCGCCAAACCTCCGCAGCAAGGAAAACCCGCGGCAAGACAGGAAGCACCGGCCGAAGGGGATTCCTGAGGTCGCGTTTCCGTGATGGCGCAGACGCCCGATTGGCGGGCCTCGTTCATCTTGACGTTGTTGCAAACATCCGCGCCGGCCCAAAACGGAGAAATTTGCGGTTCCCGGCAAAAATCCTCCGCAATCGTCGGTATCAGTATTGACCTCGCTTGGTCGCTGTCGCTAGGAATCCGCCGTGGCCCGGCCCTTCCGCGATGTTCGTCCGCTGCTGCGCGCCGCCGCGCCCCGCGCGCGCCTGCTCGATTCGCCGGCGCAGCTCGCCGGCTATGACACAGACGGTTTGGGCTACAAAACTTTCCCGCCCGATCTGGTGGTGATTCCGTCCGATGCGGACGAACTGGCCTCGGTGATGCGCGTTTTGCACGGGGCCGGCGTGCCCATCTGTTTGCGCGGCGCCGGAACCTCGCTGTCCGGCGGACCGGTTGCGGCGCAGGGCGGGGCCATCGTCCATACTTCGCGATTGCGTGCCATCCGCGAGATCAACACGGCGGGGCTGTGGTGCGAGGTGGAATGCGGGGTCACTTTGAATCGTCTCGACGAGGCGCTGCAACCGACGGGTTTGCACTATCCGCCGGATCCCTCCAGCGGACCGGTGTGCACGATCGGGGGCAATGTCGCTTCGAACGCGGGCGGGGCGCATTGCTTCCGCTACGGCGTGACCGGCAATTACGTGCTGGGTGTGGAAGTGGTCATGCTCGACGGCACGCTGCGCCGATTCGGTGGTCCGGCCGGTGGCCGCGGACCGTGGCGGGAGGATTGGAAACGCCTCATGGTCGGTTCCGAGGGAACGCTCGGGGCTTTCACGCGATTCTGGCTGCGTCTTACGCCGCGTCCCGAAAAGGCGTGGACTTTCCGTGCAAGCTTCCCCGATCTTGCTTCGACGGAGCGGGCCATCCACGGACTTGTGCGCAGCCCGTCCTATCCCGTGGCCATCGAAATGATGGACCCCGCCTGCATTTCCATGGTGGAAAAAAGTCCGATGGCCGTCGGACTGCCTCAAGACCATTTTCTGCTCGTGGTTGAGATTGACGGTCCCGCGGCTTTGGTGGATGCACGGGTGCAATCGGTGGCCGCCATTCTGCGCGAGGCGGGCAGCAATGATGTGCAATTCAGCGATGATCCCGTCGTGCGTGCCGGTTTGTTCAAAGCGCGCAAGGCGCAGGGCGGGCTGCTCGGGCAGGTGAGCCCGGACTTCCTCGTGCAGGATGCGGTTATTCCCAAGCGCGCGTTGGCGGAGGTCCTGGCCCTGGTTTACGAGGAAGCGGAAAAGGCGGGGCTGCCCGCGGTGACCGTCATGCACGCGGGCGACGGAAACCTGCACCCGAATTTCCTCTTCGACTCGCGGCGTCCGGGAGACATCGAAAAAGTGGAAGCCATCAGCGCGCGCCTCATGGAGCGCGTCGTCGCGGTCGGCGGCACGCTCTCGGGCGAGCACGGCATCGGCAACGACAAGTCGTCTTACACCGGTTTGGTCTTCGGGCCCGATTCCATGCGCATGCAAAAGGCGGTTCCGCGGGTGTTCGACCGGGCCTCGCAATTGAACCCGCTCAAGGTTTTTCCCGAGAGGAGGTTCGCTGCATGAAAGTGACGGCTTTGGACCACGAGCGTTTGTTCGAACCGTTTCTCGACGAGGTGGACGGCGTGCTCTGTGTGCCGGCGGAGGCCACGGCGGCGGAAGTCGCGCGGCTGGCCGCACCGCATGCCCTGCGTTTTCCGTTGTGGCTCGATCCCGCGCAACCGCTCCGCGCCAATATTGCCGCGGGCGACTACGCCCCGGCTTCGTCGCGGTTCGGGCCTTTTTGCGACAATATCACCGGCATGAATTGGGAACTCCCCGACGGCCGGATGGTGAGGGTGGGCGAACGCGTGGTGAAATCGACCACCGGATACGATCTGTTGCGCTTCTTTCTCGGTGCGGGCGAACGCTTCGGCCGGCCGAAGGATTATGTTTTGCGTCTGCGCCCGCTTTGCGACCGTGACGGCGTCTTCCTCCTGACCGGAGAGGACGGGGCCTTGCAGCGAGCGGTCGCGCAAATTCTGCACGGACCTTTCCTGCATTGGCTTGAGTCGGTCGATTGGCTGGCCGGCCAAGATGGTGCGCCGCGGCTGCGCGTGGGCGTGCACTGTCCATCCGCGGAATGGCGCGTCTTCGCCGATTATCTCGCATCTTTGGCCGCGGGTCATGGCCTGGACCTCGGCGAAAAGACGGCAGCGGAATCCGCTGGCGACGGCTTGCCGGATCTGGCCCTGAAGACGACGCCCGACGCCGTGATTCCCTTGTGCCGGGAACTGCTCCCGGCGGGAGGGCTTTTCTGCGCCGGCCTTTGTTATCCCGGTGTTGTGCATGTTTATTTCAAGGACGTTGCCGATGCGGCATCCAATGTCGCGGAGATCGTCGCGCGCACGGCGTCGCGCTTGGAAGGCGAAGGCGGGGATTGGATCAGCCGCCACGCCGCGCGTCCGGCAGCCGGCGAAGAGGAACGCTGGGTGCATGGCCTCATGGCGGGATGGGAGGCCGCGGCATGAGCGCCACCGATTCCTCCATTTTGGGCAACGATCTGCTCTCCAACTGCGTGCACTGCGGTTTCTGCCTGGAGGTGTGCCCCACGTATCAGCTGACCGGGGATGAGAACAATTCGCCCCGCGGTCGCCTGCGCCTGTGGCGCGAGGAGGCGGAGGGAAAAATCCCGCAGGACAAATGGACGGACTTTTACACCAGCGAGTGCGTGGGTTGCCTGGCGTGTGAGCCGGCCTGTCCGGCCAACGTGCCCTACGGCCGCATCCTCGAAGAAACGCGCCATGCCCATGTGGCCGGACGCCGCTGGCTTCCGAAACCCGAGCTGCGCCTTGCTGCCGCAGCGGTGGCCAGGAAGAAATTTTTCGATGTCGCGCTATTGCCTGCCCGCGTGCTGCGCAAGGCCGGCCTGCTGCCGCACCCGCTGGTGTTTCCCGGTGCGACCCCGGTGCTCCAGTCCACGGCCGCGTATGCCAAAGAGTTGATGGCGCAGCACCGCCCCGACGGTCCGAGGGTGGCACTGCTCACCGGCTGCCTGATGGAAGCACTTTTCCGCGAAATCAACTTCGCCACTGTGCGCGTGCTCATCGCGAACAACGTGCAGGTGGTTATTCCCGATGGCCAAGGATGCTGCGGCGCCTTCCAGGAACACACCGGGCTGGACGGCGTGGAGAAACTTCGCGACGTCAACCGCCAAGCTTTCGATCGCCTCGGAGTCGATTGCGCCGTGGCCAATTCGGCCGGCTGCGGGCTCTCCCTCCGCAAAACTCTGGAAGGTGCGCTGCCGGTGCGCGATGTGCTCGGCTTTCTGGGGGAGATCGGCGTCAAAGCTCTGCCACCAAGGCGGGAAAAGGCCCGGGTGTATGTCGATCTGCCGTGTCACTTGGTCCACGGCCAGCGCGCCACCATCCCCGAGTCCGTTCTCGACGCAACAGGCTACCGCTGGCAGTTCGCGCCCTGCGCCAAGGACTGCTGCGGCTCCGGCGGCATTTACAATATCCAGAAGAAAGAAAACGCGCGGGAAATCCTCGCGAAAAAGTCCGCCTTCCTCAACGACGCCGAGGGAGATTCCGTCATACTCGCCACGGCCAACCACGTCTGCATGATGCAGTGGAACTCGGCGCGATGGGGCGGAATGGTGCGCAGGCCTTTCCAAGTCCGCCACGTGATCCAGCTGCTCGATGATGGTGAATTATGACAAGGACCGAAGCGACGCAATCCGGCCCCTCCGGTCCGTCGTGACGCACAGGATATGACAAACACAGAATCCCGCGAACAACCCGTCGTCTGGTCGACCCCGAGCGGCCGCGTTTCCCTCCTGCCCTCGCGGGGCCGGATCCTGCAGATCGAAGCCGAAGGCCAACCCTGCTTTTGGAATCCACCCCAAGTCACGGCCTCATGGAATCTCGGGGGCGAGAGGCTTTGGGTCGGGCCGGAGTATTCATGGTTCTGGAAACAGACCGAGCGGCTCGACTTCGAGCAATATCAGGTGCCGCCGGGCCTGGACCCGGACCGGTGGAGCGTGACGGCTTTATCCGCCAATGCCTGCGAGGCAAGTTTGCAGCTCGATCTGCGCTGCCACCATGCGGACCGGCATCTGCGGCTGCACATTCTTCGCCGTTTCGAACTTTTGGATGACGAGGCGTTGGCGCTGCGCGGCGCAGCGGCGGGTTTGGCCGTCACCACATCCATGCAGATCCACGGCGGCACACCGGGCCAAGCGGCGGACCTTTGGTCGCTCATCCAAGTCCCCGCCGGCGGCAAGATGCTGATGCCTCTGGCCGGCCCGGCCAAGGCGCGCGACTATTTCGACCCTTGCCCACCCGGCGAGATCGATGAGGCCGGCGGCTTCTTCTCGCTCAACATCGGCGGCTCGGCCGTGTTCAAGATCGGGGTGGGGCCCGACCGGATTGCCGGCCGCATCGCTTATGTCCGGGCAGTCGGCGGTCGTTGGTTGGTCCTCGAGCGTTCGTTCCCGGTTCATGCGGCTTTGCCTTACTGCGATGCTCCGCTCGACGCCCAAGGAACGCAGGGTGATGCCGCGCAATTTTTCAACGACGGGGGAAAGTTCGGCGTCTTCGGCGAAATGGAGCACCGCTCTCCCGCCATCCACTGCGGGCGCGGTCCGCAGTCCCTCGGCGAGACAACCATCACCACGGCCGCGTTGCTCGACCCGGGGGAGTTGGACGCGTGGAAAGAACAATTTCTCGGTCATTCGTGACCGTTCGCTGAAACAGCAAAACAGGACAACCAACTTGACCGACGAGGCCCGCCCGTGAAGAGCCCTACCCGCATGAGGACGATCGACGGCCAGCCTTCGTGGCGAATCGCCTCCCAAGCCACGGAAGCCTTCGTGACGAAAACCGGCGGTCATCTGGCTCCCGTGCGTTTTCATTTGCCGGGCCGGACGGTCCAGCCTTTTGCCATCGCGCCATGGCACAAGGAAACCCTGCCGAAACACGTGCCGCCGATTCTGCGCGTTCTGCGGGGGGATTTCTTTTGCATGCCGTTCGGCGGCAATGGCACGGCATTCGGCAAAGAGATGCATCCGCCCCACGGGGAAACCGCCAACCGCGATTGGACATGCCTCGGCACGGTGAGAGCTGCAGGCAGGACCACTCTGCGGCTGCGCATGTCCACACGCGTGCGCAAGGCTGTGGTGGAACGCGAGATCAGCGTCGCGAAAAACCAGTGGGCTGTCTATTCACGCACCGTCGTCAGCGGCGGCAAGGGCCCGATGTCCTTCGGTCACCACGCCACTTTGAAATTTCCCGATTGCCCCGGAAGCGGGGTGGTGACCACCAGCCCGATCCATTTCGGCCAGGTTGCGCCGCTGCCGGTCGAACTCCCCGAACAAAAGGGCTACTCCATCCTCAGGCCCGGCGCGCGGTTCCGCACGCTCGAGCGCGTGCCGATGATCACCGGCGAAATGACAGACCTCAGCCGCTATCCCGCGCGGAGGGGGTTCGAGGACATCGCCATTCTGGTTTCCAAACCCGGCCGCTCTTTTGCGTGGACGGCAGTGACTTTTCCGGAGCAAGGCTACGTCTGGTTCACCTTGAAGGATGCCAGGGTCCTGCGGCAGACGCTGATGTGGATGTCGAACGGCGGCCGCCATTTCCCGCCTTGGAACGGACGGCATGTCAATGTCCTCGGCCTCGAGGAAGTCACATCGTATTTTCACTACGGGTTGGCGGAGTCCGCCGCGCCCAATCCCCTGAGCGAGGCCGGATTCCCGACAACGGCCGTGCTCGATCCGCTGCGCCCTCTGGCCATCAACACGATCATGGCTGTTGCGCCGGTTTCAAAAGGCTTCGACAAGGTTGCCGATATCCGGCCTGCGGATCAACCGGGCCGGGTCTGCCTTCTCTCCGCCAGCGGCAAACGCGTCGCTGTTGCGTTGGATTGGGAGTTTCTTCGGGGCGCGGCTGGCGCTCGTTGAGTCCCCGCCGTATCAGGCTCGCGCTGCATCCTTGTCGCGCGCGGATTGTTTTTCGAGATTGACGAGGTATTCGCGGTCGACCGGGTAGCGCCGGAGAAGGAAGAAGGCGATGATGACAAGCGCAGGCCCGATCAGGAAGGTCATGAGCGCGATGTTGCGCACGGCTTCGGGAGTCTGCGCGTCCGCGTTCGCGACGATGCCGGCCGCGGTGACCATCCACCCGGTGAGGAGAAGGCCGGCGGACATCGACGCTTTTTGCAGGAAGGTGAAAACCGCGCTGTAGCCGCCGTCCTTCAGAATGCCGGTCTTGAGGAAGTTCACCTCCGAAAGGTCGGCCACCATCGACATGGCCAGCGGTCCGAGCATCCCGCATCCGCCCCACCAGCATGCTTGCCCGAGGCCGAAAAGCAGGTAGGCGACGGGGATGTTCGTGCCCGCAAGGTGCCACGACGCGTCGGGGGCAAGGTTGAATCCGAAGAAGACAACGGTGAGGAATACCCCGCCGAAAACTGTCAAAGCCATGGCGATGTAGCCCGCGATTTTCTTGTCGGTCTTTTTCGTGAGCCACGCTTGGAAAAGTGCCCCGAGACCCGCGGCCACCATCCCGCCGCCGTGGATCCACGTCTTGGCGCCGGCCGGCAGCTTCATGAAGAAGACGTAAACGAACATCTGCAGTTGGGAAACAAGGAGCATCCCGAAAAGCGCGATGGCGAAAAACCCGAAGACAAACCAAGCCAGGCGATCGCCGAGGATCTGGAGGAGGTCCAGGCGGAAGTCATCGAGCGTGTTGCCCTGCACGCGCGAGTTGCGGTTGTCCTTCGCGGTGTGGCGGGTGGCCCAAGCGCAAAGCAGAATGAGCACGGCCGTGGCGACGGCCAGCACCCATCCCATGCGGGCGTAGTTTTCCGCGATTTTCGTGCCGTCGATCCGCGCGCCATCCGGGCTGGTTCCGTCGTGAAAGAAAAGCGCCCACGCGAAGGCCCCGAAGACCAGATTGATGGCCATGTTGAAAGCGGCGCGGATCCCCTGCAGGCGTGAACGGTCCTCGTAGCCCGGGCAGATCTCGAACCCGAGGGCGGTGTAGGGCACGCCGAAAATGGTCACGGCCGTGCGGAGCAGCAGATTCCCGGCAAGGGCAAAAACGAAAAGCGCCTGCGGCGACGTGATGCCGTCCGGCACGGTCCAGAGCAGCCAATAGCTTGCCGCAAGAAACAATCCTCCGGCCACGATGTAGGGGAATCGCCGGCCCCAACGGGTCCGGGTGTTGTCCGTGATGTGCCCCATGACCGGATCAGTCACCGCATCCCAAAGCGTGGCCAAGCTGAGGGCCAAGCCGGCGTAACCGGCCCCGAGGCCGAGGACCTGCGTGTAGTAGAGCAGGGCGAAGTTCGACACGCCGTTCATCGTGATCGATGCGGCCCCTTCGCCGAGGGCGTAGCCGAGAATCCGAAAGTTCGAAACGCGGGGGGATGATTCTGCCATGGGTGATTGCAATGCCTCGGCGTTCATCACCGATTTGTCGAGACTGCTTCGCCGGCGAGCCTGACGATGTTTGACACTGGCGGACACATCGGACATAGAGTGCCAATGCGCGAGTTTTCGCCCGAACGTGATCCGCTGTTTGATCTGACACAACAAACCATTCTGGTGTTCGGGGCTTGTGGCGGCATCGGGGAAGCCGTGGCAACCGGCTTGGCGGAACGCGGGGCCCGCCTTTTGGTCAGCGACGTGAATGGCGCCGCGGCCCGCGCGCTGGCCGAACGACTGCCTCGCGGCGTTGCTCCGGTTGCCAGTGCGGAATGCGACGTGCGCTCGGACGACTCCGTGGCGTCGGTGTTCAAGCATGCGCTCGAGGAGTTCGGCCGGGTGACGGCCGTGGTGAACCTGGCATTTGCCTCCGTGCTCAAACCCATTGTCGATATGTCGGAGGAGGAGTTTTCGCGCACCGTGGACACTTGCCTGGGCGGCGCGTTCCGCATTTCCCGGTCGGCAGGCCAAGTGCTGATTCGGCAGGGGCGCGGCGGCAGCGTGGTCCATTTCGGGAGCATCGCCGGCAACCGTGCCTTGGGTCGCGGCACCGGCGCCTACGCGGCAGCCAAGGCCGGATTGGAAGCGTTGATCCGTGAAGCCGCGGTGGAATGGGGGACGCACGGCATCCGGGTGAACGGCATTGCTCCCTGCCAAACCCGCACTCAGCCGCTGGAACGCCTGCTCGCTGATCCGCGCCACGGCGCACCGGGTGCCCTCGAACAACGGATGGTCGCCCGCATTCCCATGGGCCGGCTGGCGGAACCGGCGGACATGATTGGTGCCTGCGTCTTTTTGCTGTCGGATGCCGCGCGCATGATCACGGGTCACATGCTTCCTGTGGACGGAGGGTTTCTCGTGCAGTAGAAAAGCTCGCCCGCCGGCATCAGACGCGCTGAAATGGCCGGAGATCGTGAGCTGAACTTTGAACGAAAACGCTTTGTCTTATGCGGGGACTCAAACAAAAACGTCGCGATTGCCGGCGGCCGCGGAGCCCGGTCGGCGCCGCTTATGCTCTTGTGCGGTCGCACGATGCCGAATGCATAACTGGCCGCGCGCGTTCGTGTCAGACGGCGGTTGCAGTGTGATTTGCAGAAAATGAAAACAAACAAACCTCACATTTTGGTTGCGGACTGGTTTGCGCCGGATTTCGCGCTGGAAGAAGCAAAACTCAAGCCGCTGGGCTGGACTTGGTCCATGCCGGAGTGGACCCCGCCGGCGCCGCCGCGGGAAGAGCAGATCAAGAGCCTGCTGGCGCGCATCAAAAATTCGCCGCGAGTGGATGCCGTGGTTTTTGTTTTGGCGCCGCTTCCCGCGCAGGTGATCGAAGCGCTCCCGCCGGAGTGCCGCCTTCTCCAACGCGTCGGAATCGGCCTGGATACGTTGGACCTGGAGTGCGCGCAGCGCCGCGGCATCAAGGTGGACAACACTCCGGAATACGCCATCGAGGAAGTTGCCGTTCATGCGCTGGGCATGATGTTGTCCCTGCACCGGCAATTGGCCGCCACCCAGTCGGTCGTGCTGGCGGGTGGCTGGCGCGCTCAATCGCCGGAACCCATTGAGCGGCTCAGCACGCTGACCCTCGGCCTCCTGGGTCTCGGGCGCATCGGCCGGCGCGTGGCCGAGTTGTGCAAGCCCCTTTTCTCGCGGGTGATTTTCCACGACCCCGCCGTCACCACTGCGCCTCCCGGCTTGGAGGCCGTCGGCATCGAAGCCCTCTTCCAACAATCCGATGTGTTGTCTTTGCATTGTCCGCTGCTCCCGCAGACGCGCGATGTGATCAATGCAAAAACTCTGGCGCTGATGAAGCCTTCCGCGATCCTGATCAATGTTTCGAGGGGCGGTTTGGTTGATGCGGTCGCTTTGGCCGAGGCGCTCGAAGCCGGCCGGCTCGCGGGTGCCGGTCTGGACGTGTTTGAGCCGGAGGTGCTCCCCGCGGACTCCCCGCTGCGAAAATTGGGAGACAAAGTGATTTTGACCAGCCACACGGCTTGGTATAGCCGGCAGTCGGTCATTGATTGCCGCACGCAGGCAATTGAAAAAGTCATAAACTTCCTCAACCAACAATAGAATCAACCGATCATGAAATTCGGAAGAATCATTGGAGACAAAGGTCGACCCGTTTGGGTCACTGAAAAAGAAGGGCAGATTTTCCAGGCCGAGGGGGATCCCTTTGCCGGAACGCTGCGAGCCACGCAGCCGGTGCAAGGAGCAGTGCGCTGGCTGCCACCGGTTCCGCACGGCGCACCACTTTTGTGCATCGGTTTGAATTACAGTCAGCACGCCGCCGAGTCCAACCTGCCCGTGCCGGCCGAACCCGTGCTGTTCCTGAAAAACCCCGGCGCCGCGACCGGCCACCTCGAACCGATCCGCCTCCCGCGTGTATGCGGGGAGGAGGTGGACTACGAATGCGAGCTGGCCGTGGTGATCGGTCGCGAATGCCGCGATGTTCCGGAAAGCAGCGCCCTGGATTACGTCCTGGGTTACACCGCCGCCAACGATGTCTCCGCCCGTTTGTGGCAACTGCAGCGGGGCGGCTCGCAGTGGTGCCGGGGAAAGAGCTTCGACACCTTTGCGCCCCTGGGGCCTTGGATCGTGTCTGCCGAGGCCGTGGGCGATCCGCAGACCTTGGGTATCCGCACCCGCCTCAACGGAGAGCTGGTGCAAGACTCCAATACCGCGGACATGATCTTCGGCGTGGCGCGCATTGTAAGCTTCCTTTCCCAAGACACCACGTTGGCACCGGGAACGGTGATCCTGACTGGAACGCCCCAGGGCATCGGCTGGGCAAGCAATCCCCGAAAGCTGCTCCACCCGGGTGACACGGTCAGCATCGAGATCGACCGTATCGGCACGCTGACCAATCCGGTGGTGGCAGCGTAGCCGCCGGCTCTCGCTGCCGCGTTCTCCGCTGCTCGTCAGAGCTTGGAAACCCGGTTGCGGGAGAATTATGGATTTTGCGGCGGGGAGGGGACAATGGCCGCACGGACCCCTCCGAACACCACCCGCTCTCCTGCATTCGCGAAGGTCTGCAGATGTTCGAACCGCACTGCGTTTTCGGTTGCCTGGACTACTCGCATCGCCCGTTCTCTTCCTGAAAAATTATCCGCAACGCCACCGCGCCAGGTTTTGGGATAGGTTCTACTTGGAAACCTGTCCGAAGTCGGTGACCGCCTTTTTCCACACCCGGAATTCATCGATGCACCCGCTGAAGCAGCGCCCCAAGTCGGCGTAGCCCAGGCCCACGCGCAATGTCATAGGCGAAGCTGCCATCGGGGCCGATGCGGGAACCGACGCGACCTCCTTGCCGTTGAGGAAAAACGAGAGACTTTCCGGCGTTTTGACCACCGCCACATGCTGCCACTTGTCCGCATCCAACTGCACCTGAGGCGTTGTGGCCCACTGGCCATCTCCCTTCCCGAATGCAGCGTTGAAGCTGTTCACGTTCCCGCCGTCCTGCTGCACCACGATTCCGAGGCCGCCGTCCGCATGGTTGCCGAAAATGTTCGCGAAGGCGTTTTGTCCGGCATCCGGTTTCACCCAGCATTCCACGGTGAATGTGTCCCCCAAGTCCGCCGACGCGAGCAAGGTATCGACATAGTCGCCGCGTCCGCTGAGAGACAGGCATTTCCCGTGTCTGCCCTCGACAAAGGCAGGTTGCCCCAGCAGATCGCCGTGCTGGTTGTTGCCCGACGTGTCGCTGGCATCGCCCTCGAACCGGTATTCCAAAAGAAGGCCGTCGCGATCGGCGGGGGTGCTTGCCGGATTTTCTGCCTGCACCATCGTGGAGAGGAAGAGGGCCGTGCTGATGCCGCAGACTATGGATCGTAGCGTTTGGTTTTTCATGGCGGGTTTGATTTCGGTGTGTTTCAACATGCTGGTCATCGAGGCCTGACGGGACAAGGGCGTTTTGGCGGAGGGGTGGGGCCGGAAGCAGTTCTCGCCCGCGGGTTTGCCGCAAGCGGCTATGCTGGCTTGTCGCCTGCTTTGGCGGACAGATCCAGGGCCACGTCCAAGATCATATCTTCCTGGCCGGCCATGGTCTTGCGCCGGCCCAATTCCACCAGGATGGCCAACGGGTCCACCCCGTATTTCTCGCCCAGCCGCTTGGCGTGCAGCAGGAACGTCGAATACACCCCAGCGTAACCAATGGCCACCGCGTCCCGATCCGGAATCGGCTGAAATGGCATCATCGGCGCCAGCACAAACTCCGCCGCGTCCAGCAACCGGAACACATCCAACCCCGGATTGCACCCCAACTTATCCAGCACCGCCGCCAGCACTTCCGTGGCCGCGTTGCCCGCACCGGCGCCCAAGCCCCGCAGCGTGCCGTCAACCCAGTCCGCCCCGGCTTCCAGCGCCGCCAGCGTGTTTCCAATCCCCAAACCGAGGTTGTTGTGCGCGTGAAATCCCACCTTCGCTTTGGTCAGGGCTCCCTTGAGCGCCCGCACTCGCGCCGCGGCGCTTTCCGGCAGCAACGCCCCCGCCGAATCCACCACATACACGCAATCGCACCCGTAGGATTCCATCAGGCGGGCCTGTTCAGCCAAAAATTCCGGCGGCCGCATGTGCGACATCATCAAAAACCCCGCCGTCTCCAGGCCCATCTCCTTGGCCATCCCAAAGTGCTGCTCGGACACATCGGCCTCGGTGCACTGGGTCGCCACCCGGACCATTTGAACCCCGCGCGCCACCGCTTCCTTGAGTTCCTTGCGCGTGCCCACACCCGGCAGCAGCAGCGCCGCTACCTTGGACCGCGTCACGCTGGCCCGGGCTTCCTCGATCAACTCCATTTCCCAGGTGTGCGATATGCCATATTGCACGGACGATCCCCCCAACCCGTCCCCGTGCGATACTTCAATCACCGGCACTCCGGCCCCATCCAGCGCACGCACAATCTGCCGGACTTGGTCCCGGGTGAACTGGTGGCGCATGGCGTGCGAGCCATCGCGCAAGGTCGTATCTACCACGCGAGGCGCTTTCATGCTGCCACCGCCTTTCCCTCGAGCAGCCGCTGGGCGAACAGTTCGCCCGTCCGCAGCGCCGCCGAGGTCATGATGTCCAGATTGCCGGCATACTTGGGCAGGAAGTCCCCCGCGCCCTCCACTTCCAGCAGCGCCACCAGCACGGTGCGTTTGCCCAGCGGCGTGTCCCGCTGATCAAACACCGGCTTCCCTTTGAGACGGTAACCCGGCACATAAGACTGCACTTCGCTTACCATCTGCTCGATGGATTTCACAATGGCCCCCTCGTCAACATCGTCTTTTTCCATCACCACATACAGCGTGTTGCGCATCAGGATCGGCGGATCGGCGGGATTGAGAATGATGATGGCCTTGCCGCACCGGGCGCCGCCTTTGTCTTCGAGCCCGCGCGCCGTGGTGAAGGTGAATTCATCGATGTTCTGCCGCGTGCCCGGCCCGGCCGAGGCGCTGGACACCGTGCTCACCATCTCGGCGTAGCTCACCGGGGTCACCCGGCTCACCGCGTAAACCAGCGGAATAGTCGCCTGGCCGCCGCAGGTGATCAGGTTCACGTTGGCCTCGTCCAGGTGCTGCCCGCCGTTGACGGGCGGAACCACGTAGGGACCGAGCGCCGCGGGAGTCAGATCCACCGCGATCTTGCCCGCCTCGCGCAGGGCCGGCGCATGCGCCAAGTGCGCCCGGGCGCTGGTGGCGTCAAAGACCAGCCCGATCTCCGGGTCGTCCAAAATCGCCGCGATGCCCCGGTCGCTGGCCGGCACCCCGGCCCGGCGCGCGCGGGCCAAACCCTCGGACTGCGGGTCAATGCCCGCAAACATTGCCAGCTCCATGCAACCGGCTCGCTTGAGCAACTTATACATCAAATCGGTTCCGATATTGCCGGAACCAAGGATAGCTACTTTGACTTTGCCGCTGGCAGAATTTGTTTTCATCGCTTCACTGCACGTTTCTTTTTGGGGAAGAACTTGTCCAGCTCCAGACCGAAATCCGCGGCTAATCCGGCCAAACGCTCAATGACGTGCTCCGGGAGGATCATGCCTTGCCGCAGCGCCCGTTCCCGGTTGTCCCACTCGATCTCGCCGGGCAGGTAGATGCGTTTGGAGCCCTTGGCCTTGGGGGCGGATTTAATCTCCCGAATCATGCGATCCATTCGTTCCTTGAATCGCTTGAGCGGCATAAATTTGCTGATGTTGATGGCGATAAACGCGTGACCCTGGTTGAGCGGTCCGGGATGCTTTTCCAGCCACAACTTCACCCCGCTGAGCATGTCCGCGCCGGTCAGTGTCGCGCACAGGATTTCGATCATCAAAGCCAGGCCATACCCCTTGTGGCCCGCCATGGGGAGCAGAGCGCCTTCCTCCGGGTAACGGCTGGGGTCGGTGGTGGGCAGGCCTTGTTTGTCCACCAGCCAGCCCAAGGGCACCGTCTGGCCCAGGGCTTTGGCGCTGATGGCCTTGCTGGCGGCGACCACGCTGGTGGCGATATCCAGAAACACGGGTTTCTCCCGGCCCGCGGGCACGGCATAGGAAAACGGATTGGTGCCCAAAACCATCGAAGCCGCGCCCGGCACCGCCATCAGTGGGTTGGTGTTGGTCATGGCCAAACCGATCATGTTCTTTTGGGCGGCGAGATGGGCGTAATAACCCGCACCGCCGAAGTGGTTGCTGTTGCGCACGCCCACGAAGGCCACGCCCGCCGTCCGGGCTTTGCGGATGGCCAGTTGCATCGCGTGGCACGACGTGACGGTCGCCAGCGCGTAATGCCCGTCCACCAGCGCCCAACCTGCCCCTTCCGCCAGCACTTCCGGCCGGGCTGCTAGATCCATTCGATCCGGGTGCAACTGCAACAGCGGGAGCAATTGCTTGCTGCCATGGGTGAAGGTGCCCCATGTGTCCGTGGTCACGAGCACCTCCGCTGTCACTTCGGCATCCGCCCGCCGCACGCCGCACTGGCGCATAGCCGCCAGGAGAAAGGCCTTGAGTTCCTCCGCATAAACGGGGCGGTGGAGTGGGCTGCTGCCCGACTGTTTTGTCACGGTTTTTGCCATCTGATGAATCGAGTTGAGTTGTCCGCGCGGCAGTCAGGGCCGGCCACCAATTGGTCGCCGGCGCGACGCGCGACGGTAGAGCGATAATTGTCGCTCTACAGCATGGCCCGGCCCGGCCCGGTGCTGCCACCAGTTTTCAACCGACTTTTTGCTGTTTCTGGCAGAAGCAGGCATCCCCCCCAGGAAGTCCCCGAGCCCCGCCGCGGTTCATTCGCACCCGGCAACGGGCTTGTCCCATGAGCTGTGGAAGAAAACCGTCCGTCCTCCGGAGCGGCCGTTCAGTGCGCTTTCCGGGCCGACTTGGTCGTGCCGGGAATTGTTGCGGTTCCCGCCTTGGCGGTCCGCTGCAGCCATTGTTTGGGCGATACGCCCATGCACTTCTGGAAGACGGTGTTGAAGTGGCTCAGGCTTTCGAACCCCACGGCAAAGGCCGCCTCGGTCACGTTGCGATGCGCTCCCCCCATCAGGGCCGCTGCCCGGTGAATGCGGTAAACCTGCAGATATTTCACCCAGGTCATGCCCAGGGCTTCGCGAAACAGCACCTTGAGCCGCGTTTCGCTCACTCCCGCCACGCCGGCCACTTCCTTGGAGTAGATAGAGTCGGCATAATGCTCGCGCAGGTAGGCCAGTGCCCGCGCAATCGGCTGCCATTCCACCTCCATGCCTTCCGCGCCCACCTGGCAACCGGCCTCCTCCTCCCAGCGCAGCAATAACACCAACTGCTCCAATAGCAGGGTGCGCAGCCGGAATTCACGACCGACCCGCCGGGACTCCCATTCCTGCGCAATTTGGCCGAACATAGTGGTGAACTGCTTTCGCAGGCGCGGCGGCGGGCGCACCGCGCGTTGGGCCAGCGTTTGCCGGGCAGTAAACCGCCGGAGGGCCCGCAACCCATCCGTATCCGGCCCCATGTCCAGAAGCAGCGAAGGGGAAAAATGCACGGTGGTGAACCGCACCGGATAGCGGGTGATCTGGGAAGCGTGGGAGACCCCGGGGCCAGCCAGAAACAAATCCCCCGCCCGGTGAAAAACTTTTTCGGCCTCGCCCAGGATGTAACCTTCCCCCTTAAACCAAATTCCGATTTCACAGTTGGTGTGACAATGGGGGAGAATGGTCGGCGCATTCTCGGCCCGCACCACCCCCTGCCGCACCCAAACGGGGCTGCTCTCGCTCAGGGGCAGCCTCTCTTCCGGGGCATCCGCCAGCCAGTTCAAATCGTGCAGGGAGGTCATCGTTTCAAGTTTCTCCAGCCAGACACACGAATAAAACAACTATTCACATGACCCCGCACTCAAGGCAAACACCCCGGGAGACGCGGAACGATGTGTCCGCGACCACCGGACTAGAACCTATCCCGAAACCTCGCGGGGTGGCGCAGAGTCATGGCGGAGCGGATGGCAAGGCGCGAGCAGGGAGCGATGCCTCTGCGCATCGTGACTGGCGAAGCAACGCCGCCAGACGCCCCGC
>VEQL01000042.1 GCA_018883245.1 Chthoniobacterales bacterium | reverse complement strand
AAGCAGTGCTTGCCACAACACCTAGAAGGATTCCGACGATAAAGCAGCCGGAGGCGATAATGTATGCTTTTTTGCTCATGTGATTGGTAGATGCCTAACGTATAGTATACGACAGTTCGTTAATATTGGGTTTTACGACTGGTCGCATATTACTTGTAAGTGAGGGGCGATTGTTGAATTATTCCATCCGCTATGGCCCATTCGAGCTTTCGCGAGCAGTTCGGGGACTTGGCCCGGAAAAAGGGCGTGCAGGAATCATTGATTCCATATTGGGCCAATTGGGTCATGGCTTGGGGGAAGTATCTCTCGCCTCGCAAATTCGTGGACGCTGGGGAATCCGATGTCGAGGCCTTTTTGCAGCATCTGGCTGACCAAGGCAAAGCCGGTTGGCAGATCGAGCAGGCCGAGGCAGCACTCAAACTCCTGCACCAATCCCGCTACCCCGCCCCGTGGTCGGCTGATTGGAAAGTGCGCCAGCCGCTCGCCGCGGCCACCGCCTCGCCCGAACGGCGGCCGCCGCTCGACGAAGAGTTCCTCCGTGCCCGGCATCAAGGCAAGTCCGACCGCGGGGAACTGCCGCCGCGCTTTGCCCCGTTCATCGACGAAATCCGCGCCGCCGTCCGCGCGAGGTATTGTCAAAAGTTGTGTTTTGGAGTGTGGCCGCAGCGTGAAGTCTGGCGGGTATAAGAGGGTTGGTTAGGCGGCGATTTCTTGGTTGGCGGGTGGTTTGGTTTGCTCGATTCCGTCCTCGAAGCGCACCGCTTGGAGAACCTTGGGCAGGAGTTTTTGGCCGTTGAGTTTTCGCCAGTGTTTCTGCGCGAGTTGGGCGAGTTTGAAAACCATGGCCAGGGTGGCGACGACCGAGCCGCAGCCCTTGGTTCGCGCGGTGCGCAAGCGAACGGTGGCGAAGGTGGATTCGATCGGGTTGGTCGTGCGCAGGTGAGCCCAGTGCTCGGCGGGGAAGTCGTAAAAGGTGAAGAGGCGTTCCTTGTCCTTTTCCAGGCAGTTCCATGCCGCGGGGTATTTGGCGGCAAAGGCCTTGCGGAAATCCTCCCAGGCTTCCAGCGCCTTCTTGCGCGACGGGGCCAGATACATCTCGTGGATCATTTCCTTGGCCCGCGGCTGCACGCTCTTGGGCATCTTGTCCAAAACGTTGGCCGTCTTGTGCACCCAGCAACGCTGGGCGGCGACCGCTTCGCCGTATTGCTCTTCCAATGCCCCCCAGAAACCCAAGGCCCCGTCTCCAATGGCCAGCTTGGGCGGCTGGGACAACCCCCGCGTTTTGAGCCCCTTTAATACCTCCAGCCAACTCTCCTTGCTCTCGCGGTAGCCGGCATCGATGGCCACCAACTCTTTGGTGCCGTCTTCCAAGGCCCCGACGATGACCAAAACGCAAAGGTTGTCGCCGCCAAGACGAACGCGAAAATGAATGCCGTCGGCCCACCAATAAACATGCCGCCGATCACCCAAGTCCCGCTGCCGCCATTGCTCCATCTCGCCTTGCCAGCACTGCGTCAAACGCACCACCGTCGTCGCCGACAAGCCCCGGGCCGAGGGGCCCACCAGCGCCTCCAAGGCCTCATGCATCTGCCCGGTGGATACCCCGTGCAAGTAGAGCAACGGGATGAGCCCTTCCACACTCGGCGTCTTGCGAAGGTATTTGGGCAAAATCGCGCTGCCCCATGCTCCGCCGTCACGGTGCCTCACCCGCGGCACATCCACCGCCACCGGCCCCGCCCCCGTGAGCACCTCGCGCTGCGGCAGCCGCCCGTTGCGAACCGCCAGCTTCCGGCCATCGGCGTCGGCCCCCAGCCTCGCCAAGTGTTCATCGACCTCCAACTCCAAAGCCGCTTGCAGAATCTTCTGCGCCCCTTGCCGGATAATCCCATCCAGCACGCTGCGCCCTTCATCTTTGGCTCGCTCCGCGAGCCGGATCATTCCATCGTTGTTCATAGCAGGTGTTTCCTTTCGGGTTCTGGTCGCCGGCGCGTGCCGACCGACCGGGTTTGTTTTTTCACTACCCCGTCAGGTTCACCTGCAACTTTTTCCCCAGCCACAACTTTCGGTCATACCTCGACTGTCCTTCAGAAGCAGTTCGTTTTCATTCGTATCCGATGGCTCTGAGTTGTTGGTCGAAATCGGCGGGCAACTCCGCCAGCGGCTGGTCGAGATCCCGGGCTGCGTCGTTGAGCAGGTTGCGCAGGAGGAGCTCCGCGACCGGATCGGTGCCTAGGTTTTCGCGGATGCGAGCGCTTCAAAGTCCGCTACGGCATGCCGCCAAACCGCTACCGCCGAGTTCACCGGGGCCAGTTCGTTTGATGCGTCAGGGTGAGTATGGCTCAGTGCGATCTGTTCGATGGCGTTTGAAGAGAATGCATCGGTGAGTTCCAATGGCTCCGTTATGGAAATAACCCGCCTGATGGGCGTCTGTAATATGATGTGTGAGACGATCCGTGCCAATCGTATGCGGTTTTGTGCCAAGGGAAACGCCGTGCTTGCGACGGTGCATGGCGTGGGCTTGATTGGGCATGCCTTCATTTCGCGGATTACCGGGTTGGTTCCCGCCGCGGCCAAAGACCCCAGACGATGAAACCGCGCAAATTGAGACCCGGAGAACGCCCGCAGGTGCTGTCGCTGTGGGGTTGTCCCGAGCGACTCTAGTTTTCTCGAGACGTTGCCGGCGGATATAGGATTCCAAACAAAAAACTTATTTTACTATACAAGCACTTTTATGCTCTCCACAACGTGCGGATGGCAATTCGACTGTCCGAGTGATGCGGCGGTGTTGGAAGTTTGAGAAGGCGGGACAATGAACGAGCGGGACAACACGATTGATCTCATGCGGGCCTCGGCGCTGGTGCTGATCATCTTGGCCCATACGATTTCAAAGGAAACCCTGCTCTTTCAACTCCGGAACTTTGATGTGCCGATGATGGCGGTTGTTTCCGGAATGGCGTTTGCGATGTCGGCGCCTGCGGAACTAAAACTGGGAGCCTACTACATCCGTCGGTTTTTACGCCTGCTCCTGCCATGCTGGGTTTTTCTGACGCTGTTGTTTTGTATCGCCCCGCTGTTTGTGGCGGGAGATCCGTTTAGTTGGGGTCAAATTACGCAAAGTTTCCTTCTTTCGAACAAAGGCTCCATTGGCTATGTTTGGATTATCCGCGTGTTTTTGCTGGTCGCGCTGACCGCGCCTCTCTTGCATGCGCTGCAAAAGCGGGTGGGCAACACGGCATTTGTTTCGATTTTGCTGAATATTTATATCGGCTATGAATTGATGTTGAACTACATGCCTTTGCCCGTGACGACCTGGGTTCGGACGCTTGTCTCTGATTACATCTTTTTCGGACTGGGCTACTCGGTGCTTTTCGGGGCCGGAATGTTACTGAATTGTCTGCAATGGCGCGGGCGGGTTGTGTTTCTGCTGGCATCGGCAGCCGCCTTGATTCTGTGTATTCTGTTCAAGCACGGCTTTAATCCGGGAGAAATGGGAAGTTGGTTCAAGCCTCAAAACTCCAAATATCCGCCGGGGATCTATTATGTCCAATGGGGCCTGACGATGTCCGTGTTCACGAGTCTTGTTTGCATGAAAGTCCCGCTAACGGGCCGGTTCAAAACGGGGATTGCTTTTTTGGGCTCGGCCAGTCTGTGGATCTACTTTTGGCATATTGTTGTATTGTATGTGGTGCAATGGAATCCCGGGGCGTTTTCACTTGTCCGTCAACCTGGTGCACTGCTGTTTTTATTTGTTCTGACGGCTTCTGTGCTGCTGACTGCCGGGCATCGTTTTGTGTTCGGCTTCGTGGCCACCCGCACGCAGCGGTTCCCGGTGATGAATCAATTCTTAACGAATGCGTTTTTAAAATAAGGAGGAATGTTATGATGGCGGGTCTTTCGATTTGGAGGGGCACGTTGTTTCTGTAACCGGCGGAACGCATGGTATGGAGATGGCGGTCGGAATCGTGCCCGGAAGGGGTGGCGCAAGTTGCGGCGAGTAAAAACCGGCCGCGGCAAAAAGGAATGTTCCCCCCGCGGCGATCAAGAATCTGTAGGGCCTGTTCGCTCGGACCCAGGCCAACCAGTTCGACCTGCCCGCGAGAATGAATCGCAACGGTTCTCTGTTCGCCGCACAGTTTCTTTAGGAGGCTCTCGAAACACTCGATGAGCTGCGGAGCCAGACTGGTTGCCAGTGAGACGGCGGCAAGCCGGTTTGTTTGCGGAACCAGCGGGCGAAATAACTCGGGTCGCGGAAACCCAGTTCGTCGGCCACCGCGGTGACGCGGTTGCCGCGGCGCAGTTCGTTCTCCGCCATGCGCAGCAGCTCGCGGTCGCGCCATTGCCCCAGCGTGAGGCCGCTGGCCTGACGAACGAGACGATTGAGGTAGTCTTTCTGAAGACCGGTGCGGCGGGCGAGTTCGCCCGGGCGCGGCCAGTTGCCTTGATTGTCCGCATGCCAACCACGGCGCAATCGCGCGAGGATGGTGGCGCCGGGGCGCTCGGGCGCGGGTTCGCCCGTGCAGGCACGGCGGCAGGCGTCGAGAATGAAGAGCATGGCAGCCCCGGCGATCAGGTCGAGGTCGCGGCCGCGTTCTCCCGAGAGCGAGGCTACATGCTGGCGCACGGCCATGAGTGCATCCGCGGAAAGTCGGCCGCAGCGGAAACGGCTGTTCTTCGGCGCCGCACCGCCAAGATCGGCCACCAGACAAATGGCGCGGCGCGGGGCTTGCTCGCGGAATTCATGCATGCGTCCCCGGGGCACGAAGAAAACAGATCCCGGACCGACCGGGTATTTCTTCGGCCCGACCCGTTGTTCTCCGTGTCCGCGCAAATAGAGCAGGAGTTGGCCGTGCGCATGCCGGTGCGGTGCGAATCGGTCGAAGGGCTGGAGGTGCCGGTTGACGCGCAAAGAACGCACGAACCAATTCCCACACCGCAACCGCAAACGCCGCAGAACAATGGGGGAGACGGGGTTCCGAGGAATTTTGGGCATAAGCACAATAAATAAAGTCGTGTTTGTGCTGGAGAAAGCGCTTTCGCCCATGGAGTCGCCGCATTTTTGCCGGCAAAGTGGGGCCATGACGCGTCCTGTCATTCTCGTCACCGGGGCAAGCCGCGGGCTCGGCCGGGGCATCGCGCTTTGCCTTGCCAAGGAGGGCCACGATATTGCCATCCACTACGCGAGCAATCGAGCAGCCGCGGACGAAACCGTCCGGTTTTGCCGCGACGCAGCCAAGGATTCGCGCCAGAAGTTCTTTCCGGTTTCCGCGCAGTTGTCGTCCACCGCGGAGGGGAAGGCCATGTTCGATTCGGTTCTCGACGAATTCGGCCGTCTGGACGGACTCGTCAACAACGCGGGTATTGCTCCCAAAGTGCGCACCGATATTGCCGAGGCGGACGAGGAAAATTTCGACGAGGTCATCTCAGTCAACTTGCGCGGGCCGTATTTTTTGAGCCAACTCGCGGCGAAATGGTGGCTGGCGCATCCGGGGGAGTCGCTTTTGCGCGGCGGCTACAAATTGGTGTTCGTCACTTCCATTTCCGCGCATACCGCCTCGGTCAACCGCGGCGAATACTGCATAGCCAAAGCCGGCCTGGCCATGGCCGCGCAGTTGTGGTCCGTGCGGCTGGCTGCCGAGGGCGTGCAAGTTTACGAGGTGCGACCGGGCATCATGAAGACGGACATGACCGCCGGCGTGACAGACAAATACGACAAGCTCATCGCCGGCGGACTTGTGCCGCAAAAACGCTGGGGAACGCCTGAGGACGTGGGGCTCTCCGTGGCCGCACTCTGCCGCGGCGATTTCCCTTTCAGCACCGGCACCGTCATCGACGTGGACGGCGGCTTCCAACTGCGGCGTCTTTGAGAATTATGATCAAGCTTGATACTTCGCTGACGCCGCAAAGTCTGGAAAAAGACGCGGTCCGTGTCTTTGAGGCTTCCGCCCCGAAAATCCTCGCGCTGCAAAAGCGCTGGAAGGATGCCGACGGCACGCCGGTATTCACGGTCAAGGGCCGCTACACGTCGCGCGGTTGGACCGAGTGGACCCAGGGGTTCCAGTTCGGAGCGGCCATTCTGCAGTTCGACGCTACTGGCGACGGGGAAATGCTGGGCATCGGGCGCGAGGGAACGCTGAAGTTGATGGCGCCGCATGTCACGCACACCGGCGTGCACGACCACGGATTCAACAATGTCAGCACCTACGGCAACCTGCGCCGCCTCTTGCGCGAGGGGCGGTTGCCGGCGGACGAGTGGGAAGCCCATTTTTACGATCTGGCCCTCAAGGCCAGCGGTGCGGTGCAGGCGGCCCGCTGGACGCAAATCACGCCGGAGCTTGGTTACGTTTATTCGTTCAACGGCCCGCACTCGCTTTTCTCCGACACCATCCGCACGATGCGCGCACTGGCCCTCGCGCATTTGCTCGGACATCGCCTCATGGGCGAAAACGACAGAGCGGTGTCGCTGCTCGGACGCATCATCCAGCATGCGGACACGACGTCGCGCTACAACGTGTATTTTGGAAAAAATCGCGACATCTACGACGTGCGCGGACGGGTCGTGCACGAGTCGGTGTTCAACACGAACGACGGCAACTACCGGTGTCCGTCATCGCAGCAGGGCTACTCGCCGTTCACCACATGGACTCGCGGCCACGCCTGGGTGCTGTGCGGTTATCCCGAGCAATTGGAGTTTCTCGAAATACTTCCGGCGGAGGAATTCGGGCCCTACGGTGGCAAGGAGGCCGTGTTGGCACGATTCCTTGAGACGGCCAAAGCAGCGGCGGACTTTTATCTGGACCATACGCCGACCGACGGAATTCCCTACTGGGATACCGGTGCGCCCGGTTTGGCCAAGATGGGAAATTATCTTGATCGTCCGGCCGAGCCTTTCAGCGACCATGAGCCGGTGGACAGTTCGGCTGCGGCGATCTCCGCACAGGGGTTGCTGCGTCTCGGTCGCTGGCTCGAAAACCACGGCGAGCCGGAGGCCGGGCGAAAATATTCTGCCGCGGGTCTGACCACGGCAAAAACTCTGTTTGCCGAGCCTTACTTGAGCAGCGATTCGGATCACGAAGGCTTGCTTCTGCACACGGTTTATCATCGTCCGAACGGATGGGATCATGTTCCCGCCGGACGCAAGGTTCCGTGCGGCGAGGCGGCTATGTGGGGGGATTACCACGCGCGCGAACTTGCGCTTTATCTTCTCCGGCTGGCCGGACGCGGACCTTACCTCACGTTTTACTCATGATCATCGCCGACCTATCCGAAATTCATGGCCGCACGTATCCGGCGCGGCGCCGAACGCAAAATATTGTCGGCGGGATGTCGCCGATCCAAGCGGGCAACTTCGCCATGGGCAATGTCACGCTCGAGGCGAACGGCGGACAGGTCCCTTGGCACAACCAGGAGCAGGAGGAAATTTATTTCATAGTCGAGGGGGAGGGGGAAATGTGCCTCGGCGACGAGCGTCGCACGATCAAGGCGGGTCAGGCCGCTTATATTCCTTCGGGAGTTTTTCACCAACTCACCAACACGGGATCCACGCCCATGCGCATGATCTACGTTTACGGCCCTGCCGGCGACGTTGCCCATTGGCGTCAGGAGCTCGACGGCACCCTGCCCGTTGCGGGCGTGGATGTGCCGCCTCTTCCCCCGGGGGCGCAACCGCAGTGTCACGCAACGTTCGCCAAGGACGCCAAGGAATGAAGGAGGAGGATGTTTTGGCCAAGCGGGTGCTTGATGAGGCGTTTCGGTTGCACACCGAACTTGGGCCGGGGCTGCTGGAATCGGTTTATGAGCAAGTGCCCGCGGCGCGACTGCGCGACCGTGGCGAACTTTGCGTGAAAAACTTATGAAAACACACAGCGTGGGCATCATCATGAATGGCGTGACGGGGCGCATGGGGACGAACCAGCACCTGATCCGGTCGATCAAGGCCATTATTGATCAGGGCGGGGTCAAAATCAGTGATAATGAAGGCATTATGCCCGATCCGATCCTCGTCGGACGCAGTGAAGCCAAGCTTGCGGCCCTGGCTGAGCGGACGGGTGTCAAGCGCCACACCACCGACCTCGACGCGGCGCTCAAGGACAAGCACAACCTCATCTATTTCGATGCCACGCTCACCGGGCAACGGCCGGTCGGCGTGCGCAAGGCTATTGCGGCCGGCAAACACATCTATTGCGAGAAGCCGTCGGCCACGACTTCGACGGAAGCGCTGGCGCTCGCCAAGGAGGCCGAGGAAGCCGGTGTGAAGAATGGCGTGGTGCAGGACAAGCTATGGTTGCCCGGACTTCTCAAGCTGAAATATCTCATCGATACCGGCTTCTTCGGCACAATCCTCTCCGTGCGGGGCGAGTTCGGTTACTGGGTTTTCACCGGAGAGCACGAGAAGTTGCAGCGCCCTTCGTGGAATTACCGCAAGGAAGAAGACGGTGGCATCATCGTGGACATGCTTTGCCACTGGCAATACGTCATCCGGAATCTTTTCGGGGAGATCAAAGCGCTTTCGTGTCTCGGGGCCACGCACATCCCGCAACGCTGGGACGAAAGCGGCAAGCCCTACAAGTGCACCGCCGACGACTCGGCCTATGCGACCTTCGAGTTGACCAATGGTGTTGTTTGTCACTTCAACTCTTCCTGGTGCGTGCGCGTGAAACGCGACGATTTGCTCACGCTGCAGGTCGATGGCACGGAGGGATCGGCGGTTGCCGGCTTGCGCAACTGCACCGTCCAGCATGCCTCGGCCACGCCGCGTTGCTTGTGGAATCCGGATCTGGACAGCCCGATCGACTACAAGGCGGGTTGGATCACGCAACCCTCCAACGAGGTTTATGACAACGCGTTCAAGGTCCAGTGGGAGCTTTTCCTGCGTCACGTGGTGAAAGACGAACCTTTTCCCTGGTCCCTGCGCGAAGGAGCCAAGGGCGTGCAACTGGCCGAGTTGGGGCTGCAATCCTGGGCCGAGCGCCGCTGGCTCGACGTCCCGCCTCTCAAATAGGACGCTTTGTCGATGCCTGACCCGCTCACCAGTGCCGGGACTCGAGGACGTCCGGGGCTGGTCACAGTGACATTCCGTCAACTTGCGCCCGAAGAGATTGTCGCGGTCGCGAAATCCTGCGGGCTGCAGGTGCTCGAGTGGGGCGGGGATGTCCATGTGCCGGCCGGCGATACAAAGCGTGCGCGCGATGTGGCGGCCCTGACGCGCGCCGCGGGATTGGAGACGGTTTGCTACGGCTCCTATTACCGTGCGGGGCACGAGGGAGAGGGAGGCAAGCCTCGGTTTGCCGACGTTCTCGAGACGGCCGTCTCCTTGGGCGCCCCGTGCATCAGGGTTTGGGCCGGCAATCGCGGATCGGAAGTTGCTGACGAAGCTTATTTCCGCCACGTCTGCGCTGATGCCGAACGCATTGCTGGGCTGGCGGATGCGCGTGGAATCCGCATCGCCTTCGAGTTTCACAGCGGCACTTTGCACGACAATGCGGAAGCGGCGGGCCGTCTTCTCGGTGCATTGCCGCATCCGAACATCTTCTCCCTCTGGCAACCGCTCGTTTTGCTCGATGCGCAACAGCGTGAGCGCAGCCTGCGAGCGGTCCTGCCGCGCTTGGCGCACGTCCATGTGTTTCACTGGGTTCCGGGCGATCCGGCCGACCGCCGGTCGCTGTGCGAAGGCGAGGATGATTGGCATTCATGGCTTGAAACGATACGCGCCGCAGGAATCAAGGCCGACGCTTTGCTCGAATTCGTGAAGGGTGACGCCCCGGAAGCGCTTGCCGCCGATGCTTCGGTCCTGCGCCGGTTGACGGGCTTTGCCTCTTGAAAGATTGAACAATGGCCAATCCCGGTTCCCGATCCGAGTTGTCCGGTTTATCCGGTGTTTGCGCCGGGTTTTCCCCTGCCGCGCGCTGGATTTGGCTGCTTGGCGATCCCTTGCCGGTGAATGCCGTGGCGGATTTTCAGGGAAGGTTCTCGCTGAAAAACAAGCCGCGCAGGGTGCATTTGCGGATTTCCGCCGACTCGCGCTACCGCTTGCATGTGAATGGCCGGTTGGTTGGCCACGGACCGGCCCGAGGATACCCGGGACATTATTACTATGATGAGCATGACATCACCCGCCTGCTGAATGTCGGGGTCAATGTGGTGGATGTGCGCGTGGTGCATTGGGGCGAGGGAACTTTTCACGGGCTGGTGTTGCGTGCGGGCATGATTTGCGAGGTGAGCGCGGGCGATGGCTTGCCATTGTCGAGCAGCACGCGCGCGTGGCGCGGCCGCACGGCAGCTGCTTATGCCGTCGCCGCGCCGCGTATCGCTTGCCAAATGGGTTTCGAGGAGCAGGTGGATCTCGCGCTCGAGGCGGGTGCCGGCGATGGCCGGCCGGCGACTGGCAAAGGGTGGGGCAGCGTGGTGGAAATCGGCGGTGCAGCTTCCGAGCCATGGGGGCCGTTGAAGCCCCGCGCCATTCCGGATTTGGGAGGCGAGACATCCGTGCCCGTGGGCGCACGCGACTGCGGCCAAACCACGGACGAGGGCCTGGTGCTCTCGCTGCGTGCAGGCAATGATCTGGGATGCGAAATGCGCGCCGCCAACAGCAAGCGCACCGATGGATTCTTCGCCGCCGCGTTCCATGCGCCACAAGCCGGCATTTTGCGTCTGCGTCGTTGTGCGATGTATGGCAATCCGGTCCGGGTTTTTCTCGACGGGCGCGAAGTGAAATTGCAGCAAGCGCGCTTCGACCTTGAGGCGCGTGTTCCGGTGCGGCGCGGCAGCCATGTGTTGGTGCTCGATTGGCACGGCGTCACGCACGACACCGACGTGGGCGTGAGTCTTTCCGATATTCCCGGACTGGCGCGTGCGCCGCTGCCGGGCTTCGGTGACGCGACGTGGGTGTTCCGCAAACCTGCCGGCCAGCGCGCGCTGATCCGGCGGGCGAGAACATGGAAGGAGCTTGCCGCGCTGCGCGGTTGGCGGGCGGTTTCTCCAGCTCAAACGCCGGCACACGATGTCTATGTCGCGATGACGGCGCGAGAACCCGGCCCGACGGTGCCGCTCGCGGGGTTGCCATTGTCCATTTCCCCGGGCGTCACACCGCGGCGCGTGGTGCTTGATTTCGGTGCGGAGCGTCTCGGCCGGATCGCGTTGGAGATCGACGCCCCGCGGGGAAGCGTGATCGAGATAATGGGCGTGGAGGCATGGGGTCCGCAGGGGCCGCAATTCACCGAATTGATGAGCAACACCGCCCGCGTCCTTTGCAAGGGCGGCAGGCAGCGGTTCGAGTCCATCGTCACGCGAGGGCTGAGGCACCTGATCCTCGATATCAGACCCGAAGGAAGGGAGTTGAGGTTGTTGGACGCGCAAATTCGCTCGGAGACTTTTCCCTGGAATCCTCGCGGCCGCTTCGCCTGCTCGGAAACGCGGCTCAATCAGATCTATGAAATGTGCGCCCACACGCTGCGCATGAGCAGCATGGATGTGTTCGTGGACGCCGTCTATGAGCAGACGCTCTGGGTGGGGGACACCTGCAGCATGCTCATCCCGGTGCATCATTACGTGCAGGGCGAGTCTTCGCTGCCGGAGCACAGTCTGCGCATGATTGCCCGGTCGCTCGAGCGCACGCCGCTGGTAAACTCGCAGGTGCCCGGTTCCTGGGAAGATCGGATTATTCCCAACTGGAGCTTCTTCTGGGTGAGTGGCGTCCGCGCGCATTACGAGATGGGGGGCAACGTGGCCTTCCTCCGCGAGATGCTGCCGGCGCTTGCCCGGCAGGCGGACTTTGTCCTGCGTTCGACGAATGACGAGGGATTGTTCGAGATGCACGGCAATGTCTGGCATTTTCTCGATTGGAACGGTCAGGCGGACGACTGCCACAGTGTCCGGCACGCGGTTTATTGCCACGAGAACTGCCTGGCGCTCGCCGCCTTTCAAGACACCGCGTGGCTGGCCCGCGAGGCCGGCGACTTCAAGCTGGCGGCGCGTATGAAATCGGCGGCCGGAAAGTTGCGCGCCGCCATCATGCGCCGCTTCAAACTTCGCCGACAGGATGCTTTCGGCGAGACCCGCGCCAACGGCATCACTTCGGCGCTCGTCACCGCATCCACGCAAATCTGCGCGCTGCGGGCCGGATTGCCGGAAAATCCGGCGGAAGTTTCCCGCCGCGTTTTGTCTCCCCCCGAAGACTGGGTGCCCACGGGCACTCCGTGGATGTGGTCGCTCGGCGCGCTGCAAGCCTGCGCCCATGGTGCAACGCCGCAGGTTTGCCGGGGCATCGCGGAGCATTGGGGGCGCATGCTCGACCAAGGCGCAACCGCCGCGTGGGAAATGTTCGAGGGGCGCCACCGGCCGGGGTTGCCGACGCGTTCGTGGTGCCATGGATGGTCAGCCGGACCGGCCTGGATTCTTCCCGCCTACGCGCTCGGTGTGCGTCCTGCGGCGCCGGGATGGGAAAAAGTCATCATCGCCCCGCAGCCCGGAAACCTGCTGTGGGCCGAGGGCGTCGTGCCCATGCCGCGAGGCGACCTGCATGTCCGCTGGGATTTGAAAGACGGCCGGCCGCATGTCCGTTTCAAGGCGCCCAGAGGCACGACCGTGGACGTGCGCTGACATCCCTTCGGCGTCGAGATACATTTTCAGTTCCTGCAACTATGACAGCGACATTTCCGTCGCCGGTTGCGTGCTGCACTTGTCGCTCATTGCTTGGGCGGCCAGGCACAGTTCGGCGGCTTTGAACGCGTGTTGCTGTGTCATCGCATTTTCCGTGCGGTTCAGGCAGTCGAGGATGAGTTGCCCGAAAAACGGGTAGCCCACCTTGCCGGCGCACGCGATGCGGTGCTCGCCTTTGCCGTCCACGAGCAACAACTGGTCCGGCCCGTTGGATGTGGCGATGTCGGTGTATTTGCGCAGTTCGATGTAGCCTTCGGTCCCGAGAATTATGAGCCGCCCGTCGCCCCAGGTGCCGAGGCCGTCCGGCGTGAACCAATCGACGCGGAAATATCCCGAGGCGCCGTTGTCGGCTTGCAGCACGCATTCCCCGAAATCCTCCAACTCCGGGTAGTCCGGGTGCGCTGCATTGCGGGCGGCCGCATGGACCACGCGGGCGTCGGTGGCGCCGGTGTAAAAAAGGAATTGCTCGCACTGGTGGCTGCCGATGTCGCAGAGGATGCCCCCGTATCGGGAGCGCTCGAAAAACCATCGCGGGCGGGAAGCTGCGCTCAGACGGTGCGGACCCGTGCCCAGCGTCTGCAGCACGCGGCCGATGGCACCCGCGCGCACCAATTGCCCCGCGTGGACGGCGCATTCCACATGCAGCCGCTCGCTGTAATAGACCGCATACTTCCGGGATGTCTGCGCCACGGTCCGGCGCGCCTCGTCCAGTTGTGACGCGGTTGTGAACGGCGTCTTGTCGGTGAAGTAGTCCTTGCCGGCGCGCATGACGCGGCAACCCAACGGTCCCCGCTCACTGGGCACCGCCGCGGCGGCAACCATCATGATCTCCGGATCTTCGAGGACTTCGTCCAGCGAGCGCGCCACGCGGGCCTGCGGGTATGTTTCAAGGAATGCGCGCACCCGCACCGGATCCGGATCGAAGACCCACTTGAGCGAGGCGCCCGCTTCCACCAGACCGTTGCACTGGCCGTAAATGTGCCCGTGCTCCAAGTGCACCGCGGCAAACTTGAAATCGCCGGGCTTGCACACCGGTGCCGGTTTGCCGCTCGGCGCGTAATTCATTCCGTCATTCGCGCTCATGCGATCTTCTTGGGTTGTGTTCGTAGCGCCGCGCGGTCGATCTCCCGGAGGGTTCGGATGATTGTTCTGCTCGGTGCCGGCCATCCATGGGTTCCGCAAATTTTGCACCGCCGGACTACCGCACTCAATACTGTCCGCTCTCTGGCGACTGGATCAAAAGCGCAAGGGCAGTATGTCGCGCAGCTGGTTTTGCCTCACTTGACTTCCAAGGGCACGTAGCCTTGGTCGCCACCGAGACGCTTGAACCGAAGGAAAAGGACAAAATAGGCGATCGTGCCGGCAATCGAAATGAGAAAGCCGACCAGGAAGGAATAGCGGTATTGGTGGCCAGACACTTCGATCATCGTGCCCAGTGCGGGGGGAAGAACCATGAAGAAAATCGCCATGGGAATGGTTATGGCCGACGCCAGTTGCGCGAACTGGGCGCTCGGAAGCAGTCGCGAACCCAGCGACGCTGTCCCGGTCAGGTAAACCCCGGAGAGCACGGTATGGAGGACGAATATGACGAAGAATGCATTGATTGTTCCGGGGAGCAGGAAACCGGCAAGCATGACCAGAGCGTAAACGGCGGTGGACAGCAGACCCAGGCGCAAGGGGTGAAAGCGGTCGGCGAGAGCTCCCAGCGGGTAGGCGATCAAAAGCGAGATCGTGTAGGAAAGGGCGAGGCACTTGCCGTAGAGATCGTCGCTCATGCCTACACTGCGCGCGTGAAAAATGCTGAAGGTGTTGACGGGTGAAGCAGCCGCATAGCCGAGGATGAAAGCCGCGTAAAGCCAGAGGTAAAACGGCGTCGAGAAGCACTCACGCAGGTAAGTCATGACCGGGGCCAGCAGTGCGCCGCGACGGAAAGACGATTCGGGCGGCGGCTGCGGATATTCGCCTTCCTTGACCTTCAGGCACATGATCCCGAACCCGATACCGTAGAGCAGTCCCAGGGCGACGAAGATCTCCATCGAGTGAGTGGCCACTTTGCCCATGAGGAAAAAGTTGAAAACGATGCCCGCCGCGAGGCTCACCGCCCGGAAAAGCCCGAAAAACCGTCCGATCAGTTCCCGCGGCACCACGTCGTTGCACAGCGCCATGAAGATCGGGTTCACCACAATTGTTCCGATCTCGAACGCCGTCCAGAAAAGGGAAAAGACCAGAATCCGGGAAGCCATGAGTCCGGGCGATTTCGCCCCGAGAGTCTGGTGCAGCCATTCGCCCAAGGAGGGTGTCACCGCCAATCCGAACATCGCCAGTGCCACAAAAGGGGTCGTCGCAAGCAGGAAGGGTATGCGTCGTCCCCAGCGCCCGCGGTGGCGGTCGGAGCGCACGCTGACGATCGGGCCGAGCAGCATGCCCAAGCCGGCCGGTATCGAGCCGACCAGGAGGCCCACCAGCCAGTCCGGCGACTGGAATTCGCGCAACATCACCTGCGCACTGGGCGTGACCGCCCGCTCTTTCATCATCCAGCAAAAATCCCCCAGCAGCAGCCAGAGAAAAAGCACCACCAGGCCCCCGGAGGCATAGACCAAGGTCCCCGCGCTCCAAGTCTTTGGCGCGCCACCGGGCGCACCGCCGTTTTTCCGTAATGCCTTCAAGCGCCGAAAACCGCGCGCACGGCTTCAAGGTATCCCAGGCCGTGGCGCATATCCGGTTCGAGGTAGCTTCCTTCCGACCATTCGTTCCATGAATTGATCGTCACCATCGGTATCTGGCGTCCGGTGCGCGCCTGCATGCGCTCGCGCGTCATGCGCAAGGCAGTTTCGAATTCCTGCGGAGAACTGTCCCCGATGACCGAGATGAAAGGATACGAACGGTTGGCGAAAATATCCGATTGCGTCGTGCGGGGGCTGGCGTCCCAGCCGACGGTGACATTCGGGATGTAGGGGATCCCGAGCGCCGCGGTGTCCTCTGCCCAATAACGCAAGTAGCCGTCACGGATGGACCGGTAGGAGACGGCGGGAAACTGTTCGAAGGTCGTGTGGTGCACGTAGACATACGAGGTGGCGCTGTCGAACCCGAGATCGTTGACCAAGCGGCTGTTTTCGACCGGAGTGGTCTCGCCGGGCAGGATCGGCGTCCCCCAGACGATGGCGTTGAGATGAAGGTCGGGGAAGCCGGCTTTTTTCGTTGCCTCGCGGAATCTCTCAAGCGCCGCGCGGGTTTTTTCGACGCTGCCAAACCCGGCGACCAGACGACCGAGGTCATAGACCGAAAAAAACGGGCATCCTTCGATAAGTTGGTGCGACGGATGGACAAAGTAGCGACCGACCAAGCGCTCGATGATGGCATCGAAGGCACGGTCATCGACCGCCCCTGGCTGGAGAAGGCGGGCATGCTCGTAAGGATTTTTACTGTATTTCGCCGGGAAGAGATCCACCCAGTCGTGGTTCGCCCACATGCAGCAGAATTTCACGCGGTCGTTGTTGGCCGCCCCGAAGTATCCCCGCTCAAGGCAACCCTCGAGAAAAGGACCGTCCTGATAATGATACCAGTCGAAGATGAAACAATTGACGCCGTGGTCCGCCGCCGCGGAGATTTTTTTCTCCATGACAGCCGGATCGGATTCGTCTTCATAACCCCAAGCCGGGACACGGGGTTGGTAGTGCCCGTCGAACCTTGGATGAGCGGCTTTCATGATCTGCCATTCGGTCCATCCCGGCCCGTGCTCACGCTCGTTGGCAGGGTCGATATGATAATTCGGAAAATAGTAAGCGGCGACAATTGTCCCCGTGGAGTCCTTTGGTGAGGTTGTGTTCATTGGTGCTGTGCTCATCGGAGGCGCTCTGAATCAGACGGTTCGTGGTTCCCGGACGGGTGTCAGCGGGACGAATCCAGGAAAAACGTGAGGTCATCTCCGCGGTCTTCCAAACCTCCGGTGAAAGGTTGTTGTTGCTTGCCGCGGCAGAATCCCCAGATGCCTTCGTAGCCGCCGGAGTTTCTTCCGGTGAGAATCCGCTGGCCTTCTTTCATCTCCACGGGAAAGAGCTGGAAGGAATACCAGGCACCCTTGGTCAGCTTGATTGGCGGGAAGCTGATGGTGAGCCAGTTTCCACCGGTGCCGACATTCTGCTCCCCGATGGAGAACTCGTATTCCCCGACCACGGTGCCACCGGCCATCGAAGGGGCGTCGCCAGTGCGGATCTGCAACTTGTATCTCTGGGTGGCGCCGGTTTCCCATGGATGCTCCGACTGGATCGGCTCCAAGTAGAGGCCCACGGTGGCAAGCGGGCTATCGCTCTCCCAGAGGAAGGACTGTGCTTGCGAAATGCAGTTTTCCAACGAATCCCAGTAGCGGTATTGCACCGCTTCGCCCGGCGACCCCGTCGAGAGGACGATGGCGCCATCGGGCGGTTGTCCGACATTGCCCAGCTTGACGGCGTTGTCGGAATCGGCCCGCGCGCTGGCGACGGCCAGGGTCAATGCCAGGAAGGGCAAGGCGAAGTTTTGCGGTTTGGTGAGGAGTGTGTTTTTCATGTGATGCGAGTTTTTATGCGGTGTTGACGATGGTCACCGGGGAGCGACCTTCATCACGGCAATGCGTGTGTTGGCGTCTTTTTCCCCGGCTCCCGTGACGAACGAAATGTGTTTGTCATCGGGGGAAAATTGGGGGTGCGGGTGGCGCGGTTGCGGATGAGCCCACAGGATGTCGGCGTATTTCTCGGTCGCGCCTGTGGCCAGATGGCAGACCCAGATCGCTCCGCGCCAGTTTTCCACGGGGACGGAGCAGCCGGGGAGACTGCCGCGGAAGACTTCATCGGAGCGAGTGTCATAGACCCAGAGCTTTTCGTCGCCGGAGATCTGGTTGTGCACCGGTATCTGTGCAACCTTCACCAAGCGTTCTTCCTTCCCGGTGTCCGGAGTGTAGCGGCAGAGCCAACCTTCGTTATTGTCCCAATAGAGGGATTTTCCCAGCCGTCCCCATACCGGGTGATCCACGATCCTGCCCTTGGAGAATTCCACATCGCCCCCTCCCGTGCGGAGGTCGGCCACCAGGTTCTGCCTGTCGGTGAGCGCGGAGCCGTAGACGCGGTTGTAAAGGAAAGAGTCGCGGTCGCCTGGACGGATCGAGATATGGTTGATGGCCTCGTCCGGGGGCGAGTCACGCACGATCGAAGAACCGGTCACGTCGAAGTTCCGGTCGAGATCAAGCACCTCGATGTAGTGCTTTCCTCCAAGCAAGTAAGGGTAGATGAGACGGATGCCACGCTCATCGGCATGGTGCGAAAGCTCGCGCGGGATCGCCCCGGCCGGCATCGTCCGGAGCAGCTTTTTCTCCCCGGTCAGGCAGTTGAAAGCGAAGAGACGCGTGCGGCTTTTGTCATAAAAGAAGACCGCTTTGGCTTTATCGTTGTAAAAAGCATAATACTGCACCGGCGTTGTCACCTGCGGAAACCACTGGTCCGCACCGCCATTTCCCCCGTATTCGATCGTCGTCAGGTAATACAGGTCACCGGTCTCGACATCCGCTGCCATCACCTGCCGCTCGCCGGGCACCGTCGCTCCCGCTCCGCGCGGGCGATCGCGGGACGACTCGAAGAAAACATACTTCCGGCCCAGGATCTCGCCCCACGTCGTATTGTGGTAGTGGAAGATGGTGTCCATGCTCCCGCCTTTGGTGAGGTAGCGAACTGTGCGGCCAGTCTCGGCATCCACGACATCCTCCATTTCGTTGCCGGCCGGAATCCAAGCCGCGGGCACGGTGGGCGTGGGGCGCGTGCAGCCCGCCAGAGTGCAAAGCGCCACAAGTGCCACAGCCTTCGGCAGCGCCCGCCTCCTCATGGCTGCGTCGTGCTCCATGGAAAATTCGTCGCAACCACCTCGGCGTGAAAGTCGAAAAACATGGCGACCCGGCGGTCGCCGTAGAGGGGTTGTTTCGGCAAGGCCGCGCCGGCACCGGGCATTGTGTCAATCAGGGCAACTTGGCGCGAAGGGTTGGCGATCGCCATAAGCCGCACTCCCACGGCACCCGGGTCCCATCGCGTTCCGAACGGTGTTGCCTTGGTGCCGTCGAGAAGTTCGGTCGTTCGAAACGGAAGCCAGTAGCAGGCCGTGTTCAGGGGGTTTTCCTGTCGTAGGAACGCTTTGCTGGCTGTGCCGGGAACATAATCTGTCGCCTTCAGGTGCGCTGCTCCCAGATACGGGGCAAGGTGCAACATGAGACCGTCACCTGCGAATTTTTCTTTGACCACAAACTGGGTGTGGGACGTCAGGGTGGGAAGCTTCCCGCCGGAATCGGCAATGTATTGTGTCAGCGCCGCGCCGATGTTCTTTTGCGCCTGCACGCCGCTTGCCAGATCGGAAGAACGACGCATCGACCCAAAAACCGGGAACGACAAAGCCGCGAGCAGGGCAATGATGGCGATCACCACCAGCAACTCGATGAGGGTGAAGGCGCGTGATTCCGTGCTGCCCCCACTGGAAACGCGGAATGGTGGCATCAGAAAATTGTCGAAAGAGATTGCAAGACTTCCGTGCGGCTGGCACGGACCAGCCGGCGACAAACAACGTGCTGGCACAACTGCGCGCCGCTAACTCCGATGGCGGCGACGCAGAGCCAACGCTGCCAAACCGGCCGCGGCAAGCACCAAGGTGGCCGAGGTCGGCTCAGGAATGGCCATGGCGTAAAAGGTCATGTCACCAGCGCCGCCGTTCAGGCCCAAGTTGTCTTGGTTCGAGAAGATACCGTTAAGAGGAGCTGTGCCGCCGGGCAGGCCTATTTCATTATTCCTCAACAGGCGGAAGTTGCCAACGTCTTGCGTGGTGTTGTTTTCCAAGAAGAGCCGCTTTTGCGAGTCAATAGCAACCGGGTTGATCTGCCACACATACCAGTTGCCATTGGTCAGCGAGAGATTCGTATCCAGGTCGAGATTCAACCACGAGGTGCTGTTCACTTGGGCCGCGGTCAGCGTGAAGCTGTATTGGCCCACGACACTCATCGGTGACATGTTGTTTGAACCACGACCATTTGGGGTCGAGCTGATGATCAGCGTGTAAGCCTGCGTCGTGCTGTTGGACCAAGCCCAACCGCTCGTGGTGTTGGTTGGTGATACCTTTACGCCGATGGCATCAAGCGCATTGCTCGTGTTCCACTGGAATGATTGGGCAACACCCCGGAAGTCGTTCGTGGCGAAATATCTCCCCTGCACGGTTGTCGCCTGAGTCCCGATGGAGGACAATGTGGAATTGGTCGGCGCGTTCGACAATGTCGACACGGTGATCGTTTGCGCCTGAGCATTGCCGAGTGAAAACACGGCGACCAAGCACAGGGTGAGCAGGGATGTTGTTTTGGTGTTCATGGTGGTCATGGGGATGTGAGTTTGCGAGTTGACTTAATACGCCAAATCTCCGGCGCTATGCTCGCTTTTTCAAACGGAATAAATGGCAAAGTTTAGCATAAAAAGACTAGAACCTATCCCAAAACCTCGCGGGGTGGCGCAGGGTCATGGCGGAGCGGATGGCAAGGCGCGAGCAGGGA
>VEQL01000041.1 GCA_018883245.1 Chthoniobacterales bacterium | reverse complement strand
TTGTTGGGCCTGAGGCGCGAATTTGTCGTTGGAAAATTCCTTGGTGAGCTGTTCGTAGGCGGCGCGGGCGCGGGAGAGTTGTTGGGTTTTGAAGGCGGGGTCCTGGCTGGCGGCGGCCTGCATTTCGAGGAGTTGTCCGCCCTCCCAAAGGCCCTCGGCGGCGGCGGCGGGGACGCCGGAGTAGAATTGCGGAATCTTCATGAAGAAATCGATGGCGGAGGCGCGGTTCTCCTCCTGCTTCTTGGGATCGGATTCGGCGGCGGCCTTGTCCTTCATGATATGGCCGTAGAGGAGGAAGGAATTGGCGCGGAGTTCGGCGGTGGCGTTCGGAGCGCGGATGATCGCGCCGAGGAGCGGCATGGCCTCGTCGGGTTTGTTTTCGGCGCGGAGGGATTGGGCGATGCCGTAGTCGGCTTCGAGGCCTTTGGGCGACCAGGGGTAGGTGGATTTGAGTTGTTTGAAAAATTCACCGGCCTCGGCGGTTTGGTTTTTGGCCTGGGCGACGCGGCCGCGTCCGAAGAGGGCGGTGGCTTGGGCCTCCTGGACATTCGGCGGGGCGGCGGAGGGTTCGACTCCGGCGGGGATCGGAAAATCGGCGGCGAGTTTTTCGAAGACGGCGATGGCTTCGTCGTTTTTCCCGGCGTCGATGAGCGCGAGGCCGTAGATGTCGATGTCCTTGGGCGAATAGACGACCTGGGCGTTGTAGGCCTCGTTCATCTTCGCGAGGGCGCGGTCCTTGTCCTTCTGCGCGATGAAACCGGCGAGGGTGAAGAGGATTTTGCTGCGCGCGCCGGTGTCGGAGGTTTTGTCGGCGAGTTGCTGGAAGTAGGATTCGACTTGGGTTTCGTCGGTTTGCTGGGAGCCGAGAAGCAGCCGCTGGGCGGCGAGGAGGGCCTGGAGTCCGCCGGCGACATCGGGGCTTTGGGGATAGGCGGCGAGCATTTGCTCGAGGGTGGCGATGGAGCCGTTGACGGCTTCCATCCACGTCGCGCGGTCGGCTTCGTTGAGGGAGGTGTAGTTGGTCGCGAGTTTCTCGGCCTGCGCGCGCTGGAGCTCGGCGGTTTTGACGATCGAGGCGGGCGTGTTCGGGTGGTCGGGATAATTTTTTGTGAACTCCTGCCAGGTGGCGACGGCACCGGGGAGGTCTGCGGCGTTTGTCTGGTTTTGGGCGATGCTGTTGAAGGCGAAGAAAATTTTGTCGTCCTTCGGATATTTTTCGATGAAGGCGCGCATGAGTTCGTTGATGCCGGCGGCGTTCTGGTCGGCGGCGAGAACCTGGGCGCGGGCGAAGAAGGTGAAGGGAGCGGGTTGGGAATCGGGGAATTTTTCCACGACCTCGGCGAGGGTCGCGATGCCCTCGTCCTTCTGGCCGTTTGCGATGCGGGCGTTACCGAGGGCGAAGAGGGCGAGCGGCTCGAGCGGGTGTCCGGAATTGGCTTGGATGAAGGCCTCGAGGAGCGGGGCGGCGGCGGCGTTGTCGCCTTTCTGCTGGGTGCAGGCGGCGATCCAGTAGGCGGACTCGGCGGCTTGCGGGGTGCTTGGATATTTTTCGACGACGAGTTGGTAGGCGACGATGGCGTCGTCCCATTTCGCGGTGTCGCGGTGGATGTTCGCAATGCCGAATTGGGCGACGACTCCGACCTCGGGCGAGGGGTTGTTCGCGAGGCTGGCCTCGAAGGTTTTCAAGGCGTCCTCGTATTGCCGGAGGCCGACCTGGGCTTGCGCTTTTTGCGCGACGGTGAGGCCGGCGAGGCGGCCCTGCGGGTAGATTTGGAGGGATTCCTCGAAGTAGCGGATGGCGGTTTCGTTGTCGCCGCGGCCGAGGAACATGGCTCCCATGGCGAAGGGAAGATTCTCGGCGATGGGCTTGCCTTTGAAGGAGGATTGGAAGGCGTCGTAGGCCTTGGTGGCCGGTTCGGCGGCACCCTGGACGGTGTAGCCGAGCGCCTTGAAATATCCGGCGCGCATTTTTTCGTCGTCGGTGGAGAGGAACGGCGTGACGTGGGAAATGACGACGCGGGATTCGTTGTGTTTTCCGGCGTTGAAAAAGATTTCGCCGAGCTTGAGGAGGGCGGCGGCGGTTTGGTCGGGCTTGGCGGAAATCTCGGCGAGTTTCTTGAGTTCGCGTTCGTTGTCGCGGTCGAGCTGGGCCTTGAGGGTCATGTTGCGGGCGCGCAGGGCGTCGGCTTTTTTGGCGGCGAATCCTTTGATTTTTTCCTGCTGCATGGCGACGACCTCGGCCTTCGGGATGAGCGACATGTAGGCTTGCGCGGCCTCCTCGTAGATGGCGGCGCGCTGGTCCTCGGGACTGAAGGCGGCGGACATGAAAAGGATTTCGCCGAGCTGGAAGTGGGCGTCGTTAACGAGGGCGAGGTCTTTTTTCTCGGTGATGATTTTTCGAAGGATGTCCTCGGCTTTTTTGAGGAGATCGAGGCCCGCGGCCTTGTCGCCGCCTTCTTTGGAGAGGATTTCTCCACCTTGCGATGCGTAGGCGAGAGCGAGCAGGTTTTGGCTGGATTGGATGGTTGGGCTGCTCGGGAATTTCTGAAGGTTCGATTGGAGGTCGGTGACGGTTTTGTCGAATTGGCCGATCTGGAATTCGCAGAGGGCGCGGCCGTAGATGGCGGCTTCGAGCTCGGGAGATTGCGGATATTTTGTGATGAAGTCGGAGTAGGCCTTGATCGCCTCGTCGAAGTTGCCCTTGCGGGCCGAGTCGCCGGGCGGGAGGGCCATGGCTTTCGCGGCGAGGATTTGGGGGCGGACGTTTTCGACGATCTGGAGTTGTTGGGCGGTGAGGGGCGGCTGGCCGTTTTTGGCTTTGTCCAGGCTCGCCAAGGCTTGGTCGAACTCGCCGAGGAAAAACCGGCAGAGGCCGAGCTGGATCAGGGCGGTCTGGAGAATGAGGTCGTTCGGGTAGCCTTGGATGAGAGCCTCGTAGGCCTCGGCAGCGGCCTTGTAGTCGGCGGCGGAGTAGAGCGCGTAGGCGGCCTCGTTTTCCTCGAGGGCTTTTTGGGACTGCGCGAGGAGCGTGAGGGGTTGGAGAGCGAGGAAAAGGGACGCCAGCAGGAGGGCGGGGAGCGGTTTCATAAGCGGGGATTGATAAACTTGGGTCGGCGCCGATTCCACTCGATTTTTGAACGGCGGGCGTGGGATTCGACCCGCCTTGATCCCGCGGCGGATTGCGGGGATGTTTGCCGCATGGAAAATCCACCGCCGATCCCCGAACCGAAACCTTCCCTGGAACCGGATTCGCCCGAGGCGCGGCGCTGGATCACGATCGTGCACATCAGCGCGCTGGCGGGATTTGTGTTGGCGGGATTCGGGCAGGTTCTGGCGCCGCTGATCGTGTGGTTGCTGAAGAAAAACGACGTGCCGGGTCTGGATGCGGCGGGGCGGGAGGTTTTGAATTTCCAGATTTCGTGGACGGTCTGGATGGCGATCTCGTGGATTTTCGTGGCGATCGGGTGGTGCCTGATTTTTCCGTTGGCGATTCCTTTGGTGTTGTTGATGGCGTGGGTGGTGTTCGCGGCGAAGGGGGCGATCCAGGCGAGCAACGGGATGCTTTATCGGTTTCCGCTGACGGTGCGGTTTCTCTAGGCGCGGGAGTGGAATCGGCGGACGCGCTGGCCGATGCCGGTGAAGATGTCCCAGGGGATGGTGTCGGCGAGCGCGGCGAGGCGGGCGGCGGGAATTTCGCCGCCGGCGGGATCGGACCCGAGGAGTGTGGCGGTGTCGCCTTCGCGGACTTCGGGAATTTTTGAAACATCCACGACGAGTTGGTCCATGGTGACGCGGCCGAGGAGAGGGCAATTTTTCCCGTGGATGAGAACTTCGGCGCCGCGGCCTGAAACTTGGCGCGGATAGCCATCGGCATAACCGGCGGCGAGGACTGCGACCCGCATGGAATGGGGCGCTATGAAGGTGCGGCCGTAACCGATTCCGGTTCCTGCGGCGATGTCTCGCACGAGCGAGACGCGTGTTTTCCAGGCAAGGGCCGGGCGGAGTTTTTCCTGGAGTTCTGGAACCGGAGAGGAGCCGTAGAGCATGAGGCCGGGCCGCACGATTTCGAGCGCGTCGGAGGGGCTGGTGAGAATTCCAGCGCTGTTGAGGGAATGGGCGCGGACGTCGGGGAGAATCTCGCGGAGGCGCGCGAGGAGGCGGGAAAAGCCGAGGAGTTGTTGTTCGGTGAAGTGCGGGTCCTCGTCAGCGCTGGGAAGGTGGGTGGAGATGCTGTGGATCGAGATGCGAGGGAGGTGGAGGATATCGCGGAGTGTTTCGATCGCGGAGTCGGGGTGGCAACCGACGCGGCCCATGCCGGTGTCGATTTTGAAATTGAGGCGGGCCGCGCCGCGGGACGAGTAGGCGGCGGCTTCCGCGGCGCTGGAGACGGTGACGATGAAATTCCCGGCCACCGCGCCGCGCCTCTCGGCCGGCAGGCAAGGGCTGAGGATCATGATGTCGCGACCGGTTCCCGCCGACGCGATTTCGCGGGCTTCGCGAAGGTTGGCGACGCCGAAAATTTCGACATCCTCCGCCAGCGCGCGAACGACGGGTTTCACGCCATGGCCGTAGGCGTCGGCTTTGACCACGGCGAGAATGGCGGACCCGGGGCCGACGAGCGATCGGACGAGGCGCGCGTTGTGTTGGATGGCGGAGAGATCGACCTCCACCCAGGTGCGGACATTGGCCGGAATGCGGGTCATCTTCGAATCAGGGAAGTGGAGGTAAGGGGATTCGAACCCCTGGCCTTCTCATTGCGAACGAGACGCTCTACCAACTGAGCTATACCCCCTAAGTGATTGCAAAAGAACCGCTTATGATTTAAGTAATAAATGATTATATTCCTAAAATCATCCAGAATACACACCCTACGAAGGGAATGACACTTCTCATCCAAGCCGAAATTTCAAAAAAGCACGCAAAACTTAGACCTGTTTGCCACTGCCACGAGCAGCGTCAAAAATCTGCATCAATCAAAGAGCACCTGCAAGAAAAAGCGCGGCGATCTCACAAGCAAATCTCTCCGAAGCTGTCTGATGCTGTCCGAAGTGAGTAGTCGTGTAGCTTCACAAAATTTATCAACTCACGCAGAGCATCAACCGGCTGGTGCAGACGCTTCATGCAGCGTCAAATAGCTAGCGATGAACCCGCCAAGTAGCTTCAGCCTTGTCATCACCGCACATCGCGCGGGGACGATGCTGACTGCTTGCTTAGCGAGCGCGGCGAAATTGGATCCTCCTCCAGAGGAAGTGATTGTCACCATCGATGGCACGGATCCGGCAGTGCCTGCTGCGGCAAATTCGCACGGCTTCCGCGTCGTCAGCAACCCGAGTGCTCCAGGTGTTTCTGCCACGCGAAATGCGGGAGCCAAAGTAGCGACGGGCGACATCATCGTCTTTGCCGACTCGGATGTGTTGCTCACGCCGGATCATATTGGCCGTCTCGCGAAGACTTTCGCGCAACACCCCGAGACGGCGGCAGTCATCGGCTCTTATGACGCCAAGCCCTCTGCACCCGGGTTCGTCTCGCGTTACCGCAATCTGCTGCACCATTACACGCACCAACACGGATCGCCCGAAGCGCAGACCTTTTGGGCGGGATGCGGCGCCATTCGACGGAAAGCCTTCAACGAAGTTGGCGGCTTCGATGAAAATTTCCGGAAACCTTCCGTGGAGGACATCGAGCTTGGTTACCGCCTGCGCAAAGCAGGCCATCGCATCCGCCTCGTTCCCTCGTGGCAGGTAAAGCATCTGAAAAAATGGACCTTCGGCGACTTGGTCTTCACCGACATCGGGCGTCGTGCCATTCCATGGACCCGTCTGCTCCAGCGCGAGGACCGCTTGGACAATGACCTGAACATCGACCGCCGATCTCGAATCAGCGCAATGCTCGTGTGTGCGGGTCTTGGGTCTTCGGCCTGCGGATTTTTCTGGCATCCAGCTATTCTCGTCGGTGCCGCATCGCTTGCGACTGCCACGGCGATCAACTGGCCGTTCTACCGGTTTCTGGCGAGCTGCGGCGGATGGCTCTTCGCGGTCGCATCAATCCCTCTGCACTGGGTGTATTTCGTGGCAGGCGCGATCGGTTTTGTCGCGGGTTACCTCGGGCTCCGTCCCCGGCGCCTCAAACGCTAGTTACCTTGGGCTCCGTCCCCAGCGCCTCAAGCGCTAGCGACACTCCGGCAATTTACGCCGGCACTCTACAGTGGAATACCTACTAAAGGGTATAGCGCAACGACCCTTTCGAGCGTAGTGTTCGCAGCCCCTCGGCCTAACCGACCGCTCACTGCCCGTAGTTTACTGATTACTCACCAAATGCCCCTTCCAGCGCACGCACCCTGCGCAGTAGTCGGAGCCGGCCCTGCCGGGCTGACCGCTGCGTTCGAACTGACCCGACACGGACACAAGCCTCTCGTGCTCGAGGCCTCCGACTACATCGGTGGGATCTCGCGCACGCATCGCTGGAACGGCAACCGTCTCGACATCGGCGGACACCGCTTCTTCACCAAAAGCGAGGACGTGAAACGGCTGTGGTCCGAGATGATGGACGAGCCGATGCTCAAAGTTCCGCGCCTCTCGCGTATTTTTTACCACGGCAAATTCTTCCAATACCCCCTGCAGATCTGCAACACACTCTCCAACCTTGGTCTCCTCGAGAGCTTCATGATGGTCGCGAGCTATGCACGCGCCAAAATGAAGCCCGATTTGCCTGAGGAATCCTTCGAGCAGTGGGTGCGCAACCGTTTTGGTGACCGCCTTTACCGCACGTTTTTCAAAACCTACACGGAAAAAGTCTGGGGCATTCCTTGCACCGAGATCCGCGCCGATTGGGCGGCGCAACGCATCCACGGGCTCAGCTTCGTCACCGCCGTGATGAATGCCCTGCGCAACAGCGGCAAAGTTAAGTCGCTCATCAAGACCTTTGACTATCCGCGCTTGGGGCCAGGCATGCTCTGGGAAGCTGCGGCGCGTAAGATTGGCGAACGCGGAGGAACCGTCCTCAACGGCACGCGCGTCACCCGCCTCCGGCACGAGAACGGCCGCGTCACCTCGATCGATATTGGAACAAACGGCACCACGCAGACCGTCACCGTCGATGCCATGGTCTCGACCATGCCTTTGTCCACGCTCGCCCGCCAACTCGACCCCGTGGCGCCAGCGCATGTGCTCGAGGCGGCTGACGGACTCAAATACCGCGACTTCCTCATCGTTGCGCTCGCCTGCAAAAAAGCCGATGTCTTCCCCGACAACTGGATTTACATCCACTCACCGGAAGTCCGCGTCGGACGCATCCAAAATTTCCGCAGCTGGTCGGCGGATCTCGTCGCTCCCGGCAACGGCACAACGCTCGGCATGGAATACTTCTGCTCCCGCGGCGACGACCTCTGGAGCATGGACGACCAGGACCTCATCGCCTTGGCCAAGCGGGAAATCGCATCGCTCGGACTTGTTGCCGAGAGTGAGCTAACCGAAGGCCACGTCGTTCGCGAACTCAACGCCTATCCCGTCTACGACGCCGCCTACCGCGAGCACGTCGATACGTTGCGCGAATATTTCACAAAGCATTTCACCAATCTTCAGACCGCCGGCCGCAACGGTATGCACCGCTACAACAACCAAGACCACTCCATGCTCGCCGGCCACCACGCCGCCCTGACGATTCTCGGGCGCAAAGACCTCGACCCTTGGGAGGTCAACACCGAGCGCAGCTACTACGAGGAACAAGTCCTCACGCCTGACAGCAAACACGAAGGCACCGACATCCTTATCGCCGACAAAGCCCCGCCGCACGAAACGGTCTGAGTCCGGCGCGCTCGGACGGCAAATGGGTTTGGTCGAGGTCGGTCGCAATTGTAGGCTCAGAAGGTGCCTCCCCGCTTCTCCGTCTTGATCCCCACCTACGAGCGCGCGGCACTATTGCCGGCATTGCTCGAAGCGTGGGCAGGCATTGAACCGCCGCGCGGCGGATACGAGATCATTCTGGCAGATGACGGAAGCAGCTCGCCTCCCATGCAGCTTGTCGAATTCTACGCCTCGAGGATTCCGCTGAAGTTTTTGCAACTTCCACACGGGGGAGTATCCGCCACACGCCAAGCCGCACTTGAAGTATGCCAAGGTGAGTTTGCCCTCATCACCGATGACGACTGCCGTCCGACACCCGGCTTGCTTCGTGCTTACGAAGATGCGCTCAAGGAGTTTCCGGAGCGCGCCCTGGGAGGACCGGTCATCAATCTTCTCACGGGCAACATCTACTCGGAAACGACGCAAACAATCACTACTTACGTCGCCAAGGCTTGGAATTCTGGACCGGACGGCCCCGTGTTTTTCACCGGCAGCAATTTTCTTTTGCCGCGCAAGGCGCTCGAAAAAATCGGGGGCTTCGACCGCGCTTGGACGAGCCGCACCGGCGAAGATCGCGATCTCTGCCGCCGTTGGGCGGAAGCCGGACTGTCCATGGCCTACGTGCCCGAGGCCGTGATGGGACACGCACACGCTTTGGATTTCCCCGCTTTTATCCGACAGCATTTCCACTACGGCCAAGGCCGCTCTCGTAGCGAAGTCCGTCGCAAAAAGCGTGGCGCGGGCGCACCGGCTTGGAGCGGCCCGGGTTTTTACGCGGGGCTCTTCCTCGCGCCTTGGCGGGCGTTTCCGCCACTGAAAGCCGCACAAGCCTGCTTGCTCACCGCCTGCAGCCAAGTGGCCACGGTCTGTGGATCAATGCAGGCTTGTCTGGTCCATAAGCGTGATGGAGTTTGACTTCATTATTGTCGGCGCAGGAACGGCAGGTTGCGTCGTCGCGCGGCGACTCATTGAGAAAACCGATGCCCGTGTTCTGCTCGTGGAGGCGGGACCAGGATATCCTGCACCGCTTCTCGATCCGCCTCTGCCGGGCATGAAATTCGGGCGCGGCTACTCGTGGGGCCAAAAGAGCATTCCGCAACCACGGCTCGGAGGAAGAACCATCGAGTGGCCGATGGGCAAGGTCGTCGGTGGAACGTCCTCGGTCAATGCCATGATGGGCTACCTCGGAAATCCCGCGAACTTCGACGAATGGGAGGCTTCCGGCAACCCGGGATGGTCCTCGCACGATCTGGCCCCGTATTTCCATCGCGTTTTCGGCACGCATCCCGGGGAATCCTTCCAATGGCAGGACGGTGAGATACTGTCGCTTTCGGAACAACGTTTCCGGTCCCCTTTCTCCGAGGCGTTCCTCGAGGCCTGCATTCAGGACGGCATGCGGAAGGAAACCCCGCTGGTCGGACGCGAAGATAGAAGATGCGGATACTTTCCGGTCTTGCAACGTAACGGGGCGCGATTCGAGTCCGCTAGCGGTTATCTCGCTCCCGTAAAATCCCACCCGCGCCTTTCACTTGAAACCTGTATGCAAGTCCGCCGCGTGCTGCTCGAAAAGAACCGCGCGGTCGGCATCGAAGTAGAGCATGCCAGACGGTCCGAATCCTATAGGGCCACGCGCGGGGTCGTGGTTTGCGCGGGCGTTTTTCAAACGCCACGCATTCTCCAATGCAGCGGCATTGGTCCCGCCAAAATTTTGCAGGCTGCAGGGATCCTCACAGTGGTTGATCTACCCTCCGTCGGGGAAAACTTCCAAGACCACGTGCGCGTCGGTTTGCTCCACCGGAGTGGACGTGTTTCACCCGGAAGCAAACGTTACTGGATTCCCGGTATGCTGCGTTATCTGGTGCGGCGGGATGGCGTGATGTCGTCGAACTGTTGCGAGTCCGGCGCGTTTTTTTGTTCTCGGCCGGGGCTGCGGGTTCCCGACATTGAGTTGATCACCCATTTCCAGACTTTCGGTCCAAAGGGCGAAGTCGATATCGAGGTGTGCCTCGTTTCACCGAAAAGTCGCGGACGCGTTTTTATCGATCCGCTAAATCCGTTTGGCATGCCGCTGGTGGATGCGAATTTTTTGGCCGATGAGGACGATGTGGCTGCACTCGAGGCCGGAATCCAGCACGCACGGTCGATCTGCGCACGCCCTACGCTGCGCGATTTTCCGCTTCTGAAAGAAACGAGCCCGGGCGCAACCGCTCGCGACGGTAAAGCTCTGCGCAAAGCGATCTTCCAACATGCCACCACCGCCTACCACCCCTGCGGGAGTTGCGCCATGCGTGCTTCCGGTGCTCTCGGATCGGATTTGCGTGTGCTCGGCACGGATTCTCTGTGGGTGGCCGACGCATCGGCAATGCCCTTCGCCCCTACGGGCAACATCGTCTGCTCGGTGATCGTTCTCGCCGAAAAAGCGTCGGACCTTATTGCCAGATCGGCGCCGTAGGTTTTTGGCTCTTTTGCCCTGCACGCTCGATGACTTCGAGATTGGCAAGTGCAGGGACCGCTCCGGATAAATTCGAGCGAACGATCCGCAGGAGCGATGCAGCAGCCGGATTTTCGAGAAACGGCGCAAAGACCGGATGCAGGCGAATGCGCAGATGACAAGGTTCGGTCTGAAATCCCGCATGACGCTTGAACTGCGCCAGCGCCTGTTTCTCCGGGAGACTCTGACGTCCGACGCAAACCGCTTGGACATCCGGCCGCGCCATGGCCGACTGCGCGAAAGAAAAGTAAAGCACATGCGAGGCGTGGCGCAGAGGAGAGCCACTTGAGGAATCGACGCGATGCGCAAGCAACCCCTCGCACATTCCTCCGAAAGTCAGGTGGACCAAATAGGCCGCAATCTCGTCGCCACTGAAACAAGCGTGGATCCGCAATCCCGGAACGATGCGCGCAGCGGCCGCGATTCGGCTTCGCGTTTCCGCGGATAAAAGCCGCTGCATGGATTCCGGCGACGAGCTATGTCGAGCGAGGGTGTCCTTATCACAGCGGATGGCGGCTGATTCCCACTCCTCCCAACTGCACTCGCGCGATTGCAAGCTCGATGATGCGCGGTCGACATGCTGACGAAATTGTCGCTGCAGATTGGCCGGGCCGTAGTTTTTTTCCCGGAGCATAAAGACCGGAACCGTAGTCCCCAGCGGTTGCACTGCACGGTAAACAGCTGCGAGTTTGCCAGTGCGGGAAAGAATATCGCGTGCCTCAGCGTCCGTGGTAACGGGTATTACCGCTGTCGGAATCGACATCATAGAAAACGATCCGCCATCGAACCACACGGCACCGCCTGCCACAGCGGTGCGGCGACCCCACGCCGCGTAGAAACCCGCGAGCGCGTTGAGAGTGCTTTGCGGCAGACATGCTAGAGCTAGAGCATCCACACGGGCCGTAGCCGAATCCTGCACCTCTTTGCCCGCGGTGTTTGGCTTTGGCTCCACCCCTGCTTTTCGCACATCAGCCCAAAGAGCGCAAAGTCTCGCCGGACATTTCCCGCAGACGCACCACTTCGTCGCGCAAACGTTTCCGTAACGTCTCCTCGACGCCGGGCGGCAGACTTGTTTCCGGCAAATTGCCCGCGAACGGCCTGAGGACAATGTTTTTCAAATGGTAAAAGACCGGATCAGGCAATGTTCGTTCAGCGTAACGCATGGGCCTCGATTGCAAAATCCGTCGTCCGGAAGTGGTCGGGATAATTTGCTGCTTTGTCACATTGCGTCGATGGGCGAACAACACCGAACGAAAGTCCGGATTCACTCCGAGAAACTCAAAAACACGCCGCATGGTCTCACGCCTCCAGGTCTCCAGATCGTGGCAGTCCAGGACCAAGATGCGCTCCGGCGGATAGAATCTGCGCCACTCCGCCAGTTGCGTGGCATAGAGCGAGGCGAGCAACAGACGCGGTTCCGGTTGGCGCGCCAGACACGCAGGCAAACTTTCGTGCTCCCGTCCGTTGCGATGCAGCATGAGGAAGTGTGATCGCAACCGCGCCATGGGCTCACGCACGACGTAGATTATTTTCGCGCCGGGCAACAGGTGCGCGGCCCGGCGGGCCACGTTCATTTCCGCTGGTGTGTCGGTGTAATAGGGCGATGTTTCCCCGGCCAAGCGCTTCGGAGATGCGAAAAGAGAGCGATACCAGGCTTCCCCGCGGGACCAGCGGCCGAAGGGTTCCGCATCGTCGACGAAGTAACGAGGCTCTTTCGGCCGCGCCATGTGGATCTCCGGGTGGAGAGATAAATAAAAATCCAAACTGCTCGTTCCCGCCTTCGTCGCCCCGATGAGGAGAAAATCCGGCAAGCGCGCCGCGGAAGTCGTGGTGCCTTGGCGCATGAGTCAAGGAAAAGCCAGCTTGGACGGCGCAGCAATGCCGGAATGGGTCGGCACTAAGGACGGCGCTGCCCGGCAGAGCATACTCTGCTTCCGCAGAGGTAGGTGGTATTGTCCCCGTTTCAACAAGGGCTGTGATCGATCCAAACAATTCGCGCGCACACGCTGCCATGGGCAGTGTGATTCAAGTTGCCACCCGCCTTGGCGTGCTGCTGCTCGGCGCGCTGCTTATGGCTTATCTCACCCGCAGGCTCGGAACGGCCGAATACGGCCGCTACGCCGTGGCAGTGATGCTGGTCAATTGGCTCACCATCGGTATTGCCGTCGCCACCGGGAGCACCACGGTGCGTTTGGTCGCAGGACAGCAGCATGGTCGACGCTACGCGGTAACCTTGGCGCAAACCGTGGCCCTCTTCTCCGCTGCTATCGGCGCCGTCGTGGCGGGATTCGCCGGCCCGATCGCCGATCTTTTTCGTTCGCCGAATATTGCACCGCTTCTTCGGCTTCTATCTCTCGACCTGGCGCTGGGAACGGTGGCAGGAATCTACGTCAATGTGTTGATCGCGCGGGGGCGCTACGCACTGAGCGCAGCAACCTCTCTTTCGGCCGCCTGCGCGCAGTTGCTGACGGCTTTCTTTTTCGTCGAGCGCGGCTACCTCGCGCTTGGTGCGTGCGCTGCAGCGGTGATTGGATCCGCGGTCCAACTTGCTTTGGGACGCGCAGTCAGCGGGATACCGTTTTTCAGCCGCGACCGCGTCGCGTTCGGCGACCTCTGGGGTCACGCACGGCTTTTGGCCGGTGCACAACTGGCTTTGCGAGTCACCCAAAGCATGGACCTGCTCGCCGTGAAATATTTCGCAAACTCGGCCGCCCTGGCCGGTCTTTACGCCGGCGGGCAGAATATCAGCCAAGCCGGATTCATGCTGTTTGGTCCGACGCAGAATGTGCTTCTCCGATCGATGGCCAAGTCGCGCAGCGATGGAAACATCGAAGAAGCCTGCAAAACAGCGACCCTCTATCTGCGGGGGGCTATGACCTACGGCGCGCTGCTGTGCGCCCTGTCCGTGAAGGCAAAAGACATTGCCCTTTTCCTGCTCGGTCCGGTATTTGCCGATTCGGGCACTGTCCTTGCCATCCTGCTTTGGGCTGTGGCTTTCCGCGTTGTCGCCGGCACAGGCCGGACATTGATCGCTGCCGTGGGCGAAAAGGCCTCCATCATGGTGCCGCTGCTGCTGCTTATCGCCCTTGGACTAATCGCCTATGCCATCGCCATCCCGCGCGGCGGAATCATGGCCGCAGCTTGGGTCGCGCTGGCGTTGGCTATAAGCGCGGGTCTCACCTCGCTGCGCGAGGGTCTGCGGCTTGCGGGTATTGGTTTTCCTTGGGCCTCGCTGGCGCGGATCGTTTGTGCGGCTGGCTCGGCTGCTGCGGTGGCCGCAATTGTTCCGAGCGATGGCTGGCGCGTTCTTGTCAGTCTGAGTGCTGCTTGCCTGACCTACGCAGCGATGCTGGTTCTTCTAAACGAGTGGCGATCGGGCAACAACCACCTTCGTTCCCTGAGAAATACCCTCGGTGGCTAAAGGTCAGCTTCAGATTTCGACACAGGCCTGCGGGTGGCCAGACACCCGGCAGCGAGCGCCATCACGGAACACACGATCGCAACGCAAGGCGGGACTTGCGGGTCGTCCTTGAATGTCAGCAGGGCCAACAACATTCCGCACAACAAGGCGGCAGTCCAAATCGCGCAGATCGCCCCGAGCTCGGCCCCGGCGCTTCGTTGCTTGGCGCGGGTGGCAAAGTAGATAACCCCGAGCACGATAACGCTACCCAGACCCGAACCGCAGAGAACACCGGCGCTCCAGAGACCAGCGGGTTGACTTGATGCGAGATAAAGCACGACCGAAGCGGCCAAAATGGAGATTGTTGCTGAAATCGCGGCGATACGCTCGCCAATGTTGCGACGACCGACGAAATGCGCCGTGGCCAGCGATGCAGCCGCGGCAGAAAGCAGACTCACCACAAGCGGGCCCACATGCGCGGAGAAAACATCATGGTTCACAGAAAATCCCGGGAGAGATGTCATCACGATTCCCGCAGCCGCGGCAGAAAAACCTAGATAGGCTTTCCACCATCGCGCGTAGGAACCGCGGTTGGATTCGGCGAATCCATGCCAGAGACCATGGAGTGCATTCATGCCTGTGAAAGACACCGATGTCGGTCGCGCCAAGGGAAGCAGGTAGATGGTGAGTGTCAAAGTTGCCGCAGCTGCAAGTAGAACAATGGTCGAGGTTGCGAGGTTGATACTGCTGACCGGAAGAGAGAACGTGGCCACCCTGAGCAGCAACATAATGGCAACTCCCGCGAAGAAAGCGCAGACCGCAGTCGCCATAACATGGTGCCTTGGTCCCTCCTTGATCAGGCTGAAAGAGTAAGCCACGGCTAAAGGCAAGCCGGCCATGGTCAACCCACTCAGCACAGCGAAGACAAACTGCGGAGAGAGACGCATGCCGAGCATCGGGGCATAGCCCAAGACTGCAGTGATCAGAGTCAATCCCAGTGAGTAGATGATCACTTTCTGCCGGCCAAAGCGGTCCGAAAGAGCCCCCCATACTGGAAGCGAGAGGCCCTGAACGAGAGTAAAACCAAGCAAGGCAAAAGCCATCCGGCTGAATTGCAGTTCGTCGTTCAGGATCAACCTCGGAGGCAGCCTCAGAGAGAGCACAGCGCCGTGGACCGCGGCCACACACGTGAGCACAACCGAAGGCCAAAATGTTTTTGGCGAGGAACTTTCCACGGACACCGCTCTTCCTAACAGCGCTGAGTTCCCAGTCACGCCTGCTTTTGCACGCGCCGGCTGAGTTGGGAAGGCAAGATCGGATGGCGGTCGAATTGATGGACAATGGCAAACGGAATACCAGCGGCGTTCAGAAGACGTTTTTGCGAGTCCCGCGGGATGGAGTCCAGCCTGCCAACCCCTGCCAACTGCACCGCGTCACCTTCCCGGTTCCCGCACAGACGCACTACAGGGGCGATTTCCTCTCCAACCAGACGAATGTGCAACGCTTGATCGGTGCCATGATCGGGCATCCGCACCTCGGGCAGCAATCGCGCGAAAGCATCCAGATACGCTCGAACCGCCGTGATTCCTCCCGACACAACTCCGGAGCAGGAAACGCGGAGATGTCCCCACTTTTCAAAACCTTCCCGTCCGAAGGCCCGGCGCATGGCCAGAGAGTTCCACGGCGAGTCCAGCACCGGCATATTGCCCTCTTCAAGATGAGCCGTCACAAAATCGGGATCGACACCGTCGAAAGGATCGCGCTGAAAAAACACGTCGCGCAGGTCCACCAGCAAGACACGATCGAATTCCGGCGCATGCTCCGCAAGAAAACGGCGGTAAAGCGACCAGCGCAGCAGATTCGGTTGCTGTAGCCGGTCCCAGGGTGTCGAGAACGATCCGGCATCAGGCCGCATGCGCACCGACTTCCAAAAAAGCATCTGCAGCGGGCGACGTAGAACGCGGTGGAGATGCACGCCATGGTCGATGACCTCCGCTCCCGCCGCCGCGTAGAGACTCCTCGACCGGCGTCCGAGGTTCGCCGTGAAAACGACGATCCGACCCGCGTATCCGGTGCTCTTCAGCGAGTCGAAAAACAGCCGGGCCTTGGGAAAAGGAAGTCCGAAGGCGGTGGTCAGAATGACGTCCCGAGGCGTGGATTTCCCGTTCGTTTTCAAGCGGGCGACAGATTACAAGCACTGCGTGAATTTGGCCAACCGCTTGAGGGAATGTTGCCGCATGTTCGTGCTGCGCCGCCTTTTCTCGCCATGGTTCCGGGCGGGTGGAGCGGCGTGCGGCGCTTGGCGCCGCGACGAGAAACTCACCGTCGTGCTCCTGAGCTACGGCCGCGCGATCAACTTGAATACCATCGTGGCTGCCTGCCTGACCTGTCCCTTCGTGCATCGCGTGATCCTTTCGAACAACAACCCGTCGGTCGACATGCGGAGTTTCGTGCGGAGCAAGGATCCGCGCTTGCAGAGCATCCAGCAGCAAACGAGATGCTACCCGTCCAAGCGCTACGAGTTAGCCCGCGACTGCGGTGACCAATGGCTGCTTTGCATCGACGACGATACCTTCCTCACGCCTTTCCAGATCCGCGCCCTCTTCGAGGCGCTGCTGCGTGATCCGGCCGCGCCGCACGGTATCGCCGGGGAGAATTTCGCGGAGGCACAGGGCCAGGTGAGCTATGTCTTTGGCCGCCCCGGCGAACCGGAGGAGGCCGCTTGTCTCGTCTGGGCCTACGCATTCACGCGCGAGCATGCCTTGCGTTACTTCGAAATCCTTGCGGAAATCGGCATGGATAACTCCGCGCTGAAAGCCAACGAGGACATCGTGCTGAGTTTGTCCGGCATGAAACGCCCACTGGTCCACAACTTCGGCACGCTGCATCTCTGCGGTTCGCGCGAGTCCGAAGATGTCGCCACATCCAAGCAGCCCGGCTTCCGCACGCAGCGCGAAGATTTGTTCCGCCGCGTCTCGGCCATTTCGGGGCTGCGGACCGAGCAATGAGTGCGCCTTCAGCCAACTTGGTTGCCGCAGGCCACCGCAGAAGGGGGGTGCCTCAGCGATGATCAAGCAGTGCATTCTTCATTTCGGGATGCCCAAGACGGGGACAACCTCGATCCAGAGGTTCCTCTACCACAACCTGACCGACCGACGCTTCTGCTACCCGGCTTTGCGCCCAGGCAGGAACTCAAGCGACAATTGCCACAACCGGGCTATGGTTTGTGCCTTTCGCTCCGCCCCCGAAAAGTATCACGCGCATGCCAAGGGGCAGCTGACCGGCAAAGCAATCCGTCAGCAGGGCGCGGAGGTCCGAGAGCAACTTCGCAGCGAAGTCCGCGACTCAACGGCGCACACGCTGATTTTATCCGCGGAGGACTTAAGTTGGTTTCCCCCGGCCGACATCGGGACCGTGGCTGCCTTTCTCCGCGGCTTGGATCTCGACGTGAAAGCCATGGCTTTCGTCAGGCGATTTAAAAGGGACCAAGAGAGCAGGTTCCAACAGAGCCTGCGTGAGCCGGGTAATTTAGAGATGTCCAAACCCCGCAGCCCGGGCTTCTTGCCGTTCAATTACCGGAACGCTATCTCCAGATTCGACGATTTGCTCGGGCCAACCAACGTCGCAGTGCTCGAATTTGATCCGCGCAAGTTCTCAGGCGGCTGCGTGGTAAAATACTTTTGTCAGGCGGCAGGCATTGCGCAGAAAGAAACAGCCGGCGACATCGCCAACGAAAGCCTGTCAGCCGAAGCCCTCAATCTGCTTTACGCCTACAGACTGTATGGACCGGGTTACGGCCAAGGCTGGAAGGCGCTCCGCGCGAACAGCCTGCTGATCGACAAACTTCAAGAACTGAAGGGTCCACGGTTATTTTTTCATTCCTCGCTTCTCACCAAGGCCGAGGACAAGTGGAGAGCAGACCTCGAATGGACGATGCAGAGAACGGGTTTTGATCTCCTCGGGAACATTTACGAGGATGACGAGAAGCCTTGTGTCCGGCGCGAGGAAGACATGCACTGCTTCACGCCAGAGTCCCTCGACTGGCTGGCCCACGCTATCGATGTCCGTGCCGGGAAACTTCGGAATGCACGCTCAGAAGAAGTCGCCGCTGCGATGGGAGCACTTTACAGGAAACTGGCGCACCGCACTCCCTTGGTCCGGGCGCGCGACTTCCTGCGAAACTGTTTATCGCCGAAGTAAGGCTGCCGGGCAAACGTCCGAGGCTCCGCGAGGTCCCATCACTTCGTGCACGGCAACGGTGGTCTCCCGCACGCACATCAAAAAAAGAAGTTCGCCGCAATGGGATCAGGGGTGCGGATTTCCCGTTCGTTTTCAGTCGGTCGACAGATTACATTCGCCGTATGCAATCGGCGAAGCGGCCTGGGAAGCACAACTTCGGCATCCTGCACATTTGCGGTTCGTATGAATCAGAAAGCGTAGCCACGTCCAAGCAACCCGGCTTCCGCCCGCAACGGGAAGATTTGCTCTGCCGCGTCTCGACAATTTCGCGGCAGCGGACCGGATAATGAGTGCGCTCCTTGCCAGCGTGGTGATTCCCACCCGCAATCGTCACCACTCTCTGCGGGAGACCCTGACCGCGCTGGCCGCCCAAGACATGCGCGACTTCGAAGTTGTGGTGATCGACGACGGCAGCGCGCCACCGGTGACAGCAGATATTGTTCCGTCCAATGCCGCTTTGGATGTGCGGATCATCAACGAGGAGAACGCCGGTCCTTCGGCAGCGCGCAACCGCGGCGCGCGCGAAGCACGCGGAAATATTCTGGCCTTCACCGACGATGACTGCCGACCCCGACCGCAGTGGCTTGGGCGTCTGACCGAGGAACTTGCCTCCCATCCGAAAGCGCTGGTCGGCTCCCTCACTTGCAACGGTCTTACGGGAAACAATTGGTCGACCACTAGCCAGTTGATCGTGGATCTCGTCTACGAGCACTTCAATGCCAACACGGAAAACGCATATTTTCTGACCAGCAACAATTTCGCCTGTGCGCGCGAGCTGTTTTTGGAGACAGGGGGCTTTGACACCGAATTCGCCCTTGCCGGAGCCGAGGATCGCGATTTCTGCGACCGTTGGCGGCTCGCCCACCGACCGATCCGGCTCATCCCCGAGCCCTTGGTCGATCACTATCACGCGCAAACGTTCCGAAAGTTTCTCGATCTGCATTACCGTTACGGGCGCGGCGCCTACCTTTACCAAGCCAAACGTAAACGGCGCGGCTCGGGCACCATGGCTGATGATCTGGGCTTTCACCGCGCATTGCTCCGGTCCGTCCCCCAGCGATTGAAAGATTCGGGGCCGGCTGCCTCGGCCGGATTGCTCTTCGGCATCGGACTTTGGCAAATAGCGAACTTGGCCGGGTTCGTCTCCGCAGCCAGCGAATCCTGAGCAGCGGCAACGCGAGATCCGTCCCGTGATGCCATCCCCCTCCAACGCAACCGCCGCTTCAGACGCTGGCCGCTCATTCATCCGCCGCGGCCTCGTGCCAGCGTGCGTGTCACTTGTCCTTCTCGCGCTTTCGTTGTGGGGCGCGCGGATCGCCAGCCGCCAGACAGAATATCTGCCGACCGATGACGTGCTGACTTACACGATCAAAGCCGCGAACGTTTGGGCGGAACTGCGGCAGGGAAATTTTCGCGGACTGATGGGCATCGAACCCACTGTTCGTCCGTTCGGAACTTCTCTGTTGGGATATCCCCTCGGTTACGACGACGACTTCCGCGCCTTTTATTGGAGGACGGTGGCGATGCCCGTGTGCTTCGCCATTCTGGGTGCACTGTTCGCCGCCATGGCGGCAGGCGCCCGTTGGAAAAGCCCGTCCGCGTGGCTGGCAGCCTGCTTGTGCGGGATGATGCCGATGTGGTGGACTTTCGATCCCGTCAGAGCGGATGGACTCGGCGCTTGGGGAATGATGGACGGCATGCAGGGCGGCGTGGCCGCGCTATCCACCGGTCTCCTGCTTCTCGGATGGAGCCGGAATCGTGCGGCGATCACCCTTGCCGGATTTTTCTTTTCGGCCTTCACGCTGCTGCTCAAGCCCGTGGGAGTTTTTTTGATGGCCGGACAAGCCCTCGCGGCGGTGTGCCTCTGGTTTTCGTCCCGGTGGGGCGATGCACCAAAACCAAACCGACGATTCGCGGCCGGGGCAGTTGCCGGTATTGTTTGGTGCGTTCTGGTCGGCGCCGCGTGCTACTTCTCCCCGTATTTTTCCGAGGAAAATCTGGAGATGGGCCGGCAATCGGTCGAGTCCATGCGCTCGCCCCGCATCGCCGCCGATCCCTTGGCCAACCTCGCGGGAAAAGTTCCCCTGCTCGCCGTCTCGGGATTCGGGGTCACCTCGTTGCTTCTGTGGGCTGGCGCGTTCGTGAGAATGCGCCGCCCCAAAGAAAATCGATCATGGACCACCGTGGTTCCCGCGGTGGCTCTGCTGGTTTTTCTGCTGCAGTTGATCGCGCTTTACTTCGGCACCCGTTTCGTTTTCGCACGCTACTTTGTGCCGGCCTTGGCGACCTTCTCGGTTTTTCTCGCGCCGCTCTTGTGGTTGCTTCTCAGGCAATCGCGGTTGGCCCGTCTCCTCGTGGTGCTCAACGCAGTCGTGCTCTGCATCAGCGTTTGGCGACCGGATTTCGCCCGCGATTGGCACCACATCACCGGCTATGCCACCTTCAACAACCGGATGGCTGTCTCGCTGGCCGGACTCGCAAGATCGGCCGTCGACAAAATCGATCCGCTCCCGGAGCAGCCGATTGTTTACCTGCTTCCGCGATCGGGTCCGGGAAAACATCGGATGGCGACCGTGCTCGAGCGCCATTTGGCACACTTCGGTGGATGGGAAAAAAAGATGGCCTGGCCCTACCAACCATCCAAAAACGCCGCCTTTGTCCATCCTCATGAAATGGCGGTCGCGGACTTTTTGCTCACTACGCCACGCGGATTGTCCATCATGAGCGAAACCGCGCGGTCGAAGATCAATGCCTTCTATGACTCCGGAGCGGGCGATGCTTTTGTGCCTCCGCTGGTCGAGGCCGATGGCTTTGCCATCCGCAGGATCACAGACCCCATCGCGTTGGAGAAAGCCCTCTTCGCGTGGTTCGTCGAGCAAGGCTTGGTTCACCCGCAGGAGTCCGGACCCGTCCCGGTCGAGGCGCCGCAAGCTACTCCGCTGGCGCGCTGGACGTCAGGTGATGAATTGCTTTCCATCCAAGCCGAGTGGGTCGACGAAAAGCTTCGCGTCATCTCCACATGGACCGGCACACGAAAGAACAAACGGGACTTGGAATACACGTTCGCGCTGTTGGATTCTTCCGGTGTTCCGCTGCGCTGGATCACCGGCAGCTTGCTGCCAGCTTCCGTGGCGCAGGATGGAACGCGCCACCAACGAACCTTCGTCGATGATCTCGACTGCGGCCAATTCAGCCAAAAAACTGCTCAGCTTTCCGTGGAAATCTACGATCGCCACGCGAAGTCCATGATCCCCCGTGCATCGTCGGAACCTCCTGAAAGGTCGCAGCGTATCATTGTTCCGATCACCGACAGCACTCCATGAAACAACACTTCCAAAAGCTGCACTAGCGACTTAGGCAGCCAGGCTAACATCTCGCTTGCGGAGAACCATTCAGCGCTGAAGCGGACCCATCGCCACGAACTCCGTCGTGGCTAGAAAGGGATTCACGCAAGGAAACCTCGTTGAGCGTTTTCAAAACCGCGTCGTCCCGTCTGACCGAAGCAGACCAACCGGTGCTTTGACGCCCCCAAGGATTCCGTTGATCCCGGACTCAAATGAGGACAGGGCATTTCGGCCCGGATCCAGATCGGAAAATGTAAGGCGTTTTCTTGCCACACTAAGAAGATGAGACGATTTTTCCGGATATGCGCAGGTGCATCGTTCATTTCGGCCTTCACAAAACAGGCACCACATCCATTCAAGAAGCGTTGTTTACCGCGGACCTCGGGCCGAGCGTAACGTATCTGCATTTCGGAACCCCGTTTGTTGATCGCCAGCTGATGGCCGCATTTTGCCGCCCTGCATGGCGTTTAGCTGCCGATCTGCGTGAATATTCGGAGGCTGATAGTGCATCAGCCAAATCAGCGCTGCAGCGACTGGTTGAAGCAACCTCCGAAGGTTCCCTTATAATCTCTGCCGAATGCGTGTCGCTTTTTGAGGAGGAAGAGTTGGCTGATTTTTTTGATTTCCTCGGAGGCAAACATTTTAGGCTGGAGGCAGTTGCATACGTCCGTGATTACCGAAGCTGGTGTGAAAGTTTTTTCCAGCAATCGGCGAAATATGGAAACTGGGGCCCTTCGCTTTTTCCCCTTGGATCGCATGCCTACAGGTTCACCATTGAGAAATTCGACAAGCTTCTCGGCCGCGATAACGTCTCGCTTTGGAAATACGACCGTTCTCTTTTCCCACAGGGATGCGTGGTCAAAGACTTCTTCGAACGCCTGCAGATAGGAGGGCCTTCTGCCAATACCGCCGAGGCAAATAGCGGTCTCTGCATTGAAGCAATTAAGTTTTTAGGTTCTTCGCGATATTTGCTGTGAAAGCTTGCCAGTGTGGGTGTGTTGGTGGTCAAGAGGCTTGGTGAAAGACAGTGATTTTTACCAGCAGGTTCTGGGGCTGCAATCGCCTTGGAAGGTTGAGCAA
>VEQL01000040.1 GCA_018883245.1 Chthoniobacterales bacterium | reverse complement strand
CGGTTTTTCTGCGAGCTTGCCGGGGATGCGGGCAACGCGATCCTCGGCGTCGTCGCGTCGGGGCGCCCGGAGCACGACGGCTTCGGGGATTATCTCGACAAGATCGCGAGCCCGAAACTCGCCGGCATCCGGCGGGTTCTCCACACGCAGCCGGATGAACTTTCGCGCTCGGCGCTTTTCCGGGAAAACGTCGCCCGCCTCGGCGCGCGCGGATTGACCTTCGACCTCTGCGTCCTGCAGCGGCAGCTCGGCCTGGCCGCTGAACTGGCGCGGGCGTGTCCCTCAACGACGTTCATCCTTGATCATTGCGGCGTGCCGGACATCGCCGGCAACGACGCGCCCCGCGGCGAAGGTTTCCGTCAATGGGTGTCCGCGATCCGCGATTTCGCCGCCCTGTCCAACGTGAACGGCAAAATTTCCGGCCTCACCGCCTATGCCGCCGCGCACCAGCGCAATGCCGCCCATCTGCGCCCCTACATCGACACGATGCTGGAAGCCTTCGGTCCCTCGCGCTTGGTGTGGGGAGGGGACTGGCCGGTCGTCAACCTCGGTTCGGGGCTGCCGGCATGGTGCGACATCACGCGCGAGCTTTTGGCCGGTCTTCCGGAAGCCGACCGCTCGGCGATCCTCTTGGAAAATGCCGCACGCATCTACAAACTCCGCGATGCCGCAGACCGGCTTTGATTTTCATGCGCCCGATCGGCTAAGAATGTTCGGACATGCGGTCGAATTCCTGAAACCCTGAACCCAGCCTCTTCATGCGAAACTCAGACACTTTGACCGGCATCTTCGTCCCCAACATCGTCCCCTACGGTCCCGACGGCACGATCAACGAGGACGAGCTGCGCCGCATCATCCGGTGGCTTGGCGGCAAAGGAGTCACCGGATTTTATCCCAACGGCAGCATGGGCGAGTTCATCCGCCTGAGTTACGAGGAGCGCAAGCGGGTTGTGTCCATCGTTGCAGAGGAGGCGGGTGGCCGGCCGATTCTCGCGGGAGCGGCCGAGCCCAACGTCGATCTCGTTCTCGACATGTGCCGCCACTGCGCGGACCTGGGCTGCCGTGCTGTGTCCATCACCGGTCCGTATTACTACAAGCTCACGCAGGAGAGCATCGAAACTTACTTCCGCGAACTCGCCGCCAAGTCGCCCATCGACATCGTCATCTACAACATCCCCGCCTTCGCCAACGAAATCAGCGTGCCTGTGCTCAAGCGGCTGGCTCTCGATTGTCCGCGGATCATCGGCACCAAGGATACCAGCCGCGACATGCCGCGCTTCCAGCAATTGCTGCACGAAATCAAACCGCAGCGCCCCGACTTCGCCTGCCTCATCGGGTGGGAGGAGCTCCTTTGCGCGAGCCTTTTCATGGGTGGCGACGGCGGCACGCTCTCGAGCGCCGGCGTGGTGCCCGAGGTGATCATGCGGCTTTACGCCTCGGCGCTCGCGGGCGATTGGACCGAAGCCAAGCGCGTGCAGTTCAAGCTCCTCGACCTGTTCTCCCTCATGGTCAACGCCCCGAACTTCCCCGAGGGCTTCCGCGCCGGCTACGAACTTCGCGGATTCCACCCCGGTCGCGCCCGCTTTCCGCTCTCGCCGGGTGAACTGGAAAAAATGGCCGACATCCGCGCCCGCATCGCGTGCGTGCTCGCCGAGTGCGGCTTTCCCGAGGCCGCCCAAGCCTGCGGCCGCGCCATGCCCGCGCCCGACCGCGGGCAGGTCGAGTCCATCGTGCGCAACATCCTCAAGCAGTTGCAGGCCTGACGGCCGCGCGTGGTCACTCTTTTCCTTCGGAATCTTTCTTCAGTTTCCCGAACGGTTTCGGGAATTTTTCCTCCAGCTCTTTCCGGGACGTGCGGTCGTCGGTGATCTTTGCCCATTCGCTCTCGGCTTTCCGCAGTTCCGCGAGTTTGGCGGCATAGGCGGGATCGGGAAGAAGGTTTTTCATGCAGCCGGGGTCATCCTCGATGCTGAACAGTTCTTCGTCCGGAATTCGGCCTTCGATGAAGTCGAGGAGGATTTCGCGGGCCGCGGTTCCCTCGGCGGCGATGGTTTCGTCATAGGCGCGATTGCCCCAGCCTTTGCCGTTGCCGACATCGCTGTTCAGCGGGGGACGTTCGATTGTTCCACGGGGTTTTTCGTAGTTCCGGATATAGTAGAGGTTGCCGTCGGTGACGGCCCGCGAGAGGCCGTGCTCGGAGTTCGGCGCGAGGATGGTCGCACGGTCCGGGAATGAGGATTGGGACCCGTCGAGCAGCGGCCAAAGCGAACGCCCTTGCATCGTCGGAGGAGCCGGGATCCCGGCGGAGGCCAGGATCGTTGGAGCCAGATCGACGAGAGAGACCGGGGCGCTCACGACTTGGCCGGCCCGCACGCCCGGGCCGTCGATGATCAGAGGCATGTGCAGGCTGGCGATGTAGCCTGCGCCTTTTGCCCGGTGGTAGGGCATCCCGTTGTCCGAAGTAAAAATCACGAGCGTCTCGCCCGCTGCGCCGCTTTCTTTCAGTCCTTCCAGCACTGCGGCGACGCATTGGTCTGTGAGTTCCGTGGCCTCGAGATATTGGGCGAAGTCGTCGCGCACGACCGGTGTGTCGGGCAGCCACGATGGCAGTTGGATGTCCGAGCGGTTGATTTTCTGCGGGCCTTCGTGCGGCATCCCGTTTGCTCCGAAGTGGACCTTGTATGGCCGGTGCGGAGCGCTGATGTTGGCCAGAATAAAAAACGGCTTGCCGTCGGCCGCAGCTTTCACCTCGCCGGCCAACCGCCTGTATTCCTCCGGCTTGTTGTGGTAGTCAAACCCGCGGTCAAACGGGAATTTCCAAGCGGGCTGGATGTGCCCCTTCTGGCTGATTGCCGTGAAGTAACCGTGCTCGCGCAGGAGTTCGTTGAGTGTGGGGATGTCTTCAAGGATGGCGGCCCGCACCCGCACGGGCTTCGCCGGCTTTTCGGAGGCATGGGGAAATTCGATCCCGCCATCCTGCGTGTTTTGCCAAAGTCCGTTGCTGTGCGGATACATCCCGGTGAGGAGGGCCGCCCGGCTTGGAGCGCAGACCGAAGCCGCCGAAAATGCACGTGTGAACATCGTGCCCTCGCGGGAAAGTTGGTCCAACGCGGGTGTCTCCAACGCCGGAGTGCCGACGCAGCCCATGGTGTTGGCCATGTCGTCGGCGAGAATAACGACCACATTTCTGGGCTTCTCCGCCGCGGACAAAAGCGGCGTTGCAGCGAGCAAAAATGCCGTTGTCGCGATTGTCATAATGCTGAACGGGCGCGAGTTCATGGCAGGTCGGACATCGTGGTTGCTTTGTCGTGCGTCAGGGGTGTCCTGTGCGGCGGGTGATCACACTCACCAGACAAGGTGCGAAAGACAATCTTCTTTGACGCGCGGGGGTCCCGTCCGGCATCCGGACACCGATGGTCCTTCCAAAACGGCTCGCGGCGAACCATCCGAATGTCATGCAAGCATCCGCCATAAGCCTTGATTTTCGTGCAATTTCATCATCTTACACCATAGTGCTCCGCTAATGATTCCCTTCCGGCCGTCTTCATTGTTTTCGCGTTTTCCGGATTCAATCGCAGGCGCCAAAATCTTCTGTTTGTCGGTTGTCGTCTGTGCCGGTGCGGCGGTTTTGCACGCCGCTGATCGGCCTGCTTGGGCAGGCACTTCGCGTCCGGCGAACGAACGCATCGAAGAAATTATCAAGCAACTGACGCTTGAAGAGAAGGCCATGATCTGCACCGGTCGCGGGCTGGTGCTCAGTCCGCACCGGATGCAATTGATGGGCGGAGTCGAGCGTCTCGGGCTCAAGCCGTTCGGCGTATTGGATGGCCCGCGCGGCGCCGGATCACGGGTGGTCACCGTTATGCCGAGCGGCCTTGGGCTGGCGGCGACCTGGAACCCATCGCTCGTGGAAGAAGTGGGCGCGGTGATCGGGAACGAAGCGCGGGCGACCGGGCTCACTATTTCCCTAGGGCCGGCCTTCAATCTGACCCGCGATGTGCTCGGCGGGCGCTTTTTCGAATACTTCAGCGATGATCCGCTCCTGAGTGGAAAGATGGCTGCGGCGCAGATCCGCGGGCTTCAGAGCGAGTTTGTCGGCGGCTGCGCGAAGCACTATGCGGCAAACGGCAGGGAGTTCAATCGCAACGAGTATATGAGCTGGGCGGACGAGCGCACACTGCGGGAACTTTACCTCAAAAGTTTCGAGATTGCCGTCAAGGAGGGCAAACCGTGGTCGGTGATGACCGCGGCCAACGGGGTGAACGGGGATTTGTGCAGCGACAGCAAGTTTCTTCTCAATGACACGCTCAAGGGCGAGTGGGGATTTGAAGGACTTGTGATGACCGATTGGTGCCACTCCAGAACGACGGTCAAGGCGGCGCTCGCCGGGCTGGATGTGGACATGCCCGGCGGGGACTTTGATGTGCTGAAATTCGGGCAGCCGCTGGTCAACGCCGTCAAGAAAGGCGAAGTCCCCGAGTCGGTGGTGGATGACAAGGTGCGGCGGGTGCTCCGTGTTTACGCGCTCAGCGGATTGCTCGACGGCCGTGATCCGGACCAGGATGCGGCGCTCAACAAGCCCGAGCACCGGAGCGTCGCTCTGCGCGCCGCGGAAGAGGGCGCGATCCTTCTCAAGAACGACAAAAACTTCCTGCCGCTGGACCTCTCGAAAATAAACAAGGTCGTGGCCACGGGGCCAAACCTCGACAAGTTTTTCTGCATGGACGGTCTTGGAGGCAGCTCCGGGGCGCAGGCGTTCAAGGAAGTCACTCCGCTCATGGGTCTGCGGGAAATCCTGGGCGACAAATTGGAAGTTGTCCCGCTCTCCGGGAACGCGGCGTTTGAACTTATTCCATCCTCCGCATGGAAGGCTCTGGCTGTCACCTTCGATGAGCTGAGTGACACGCCGACCGGCGTGAAAAACATCCGCAGGCCGGTGAAGGGCGTCAACATGCGGCTTTGGGACGCCCCCCCTTCGCCGGAGTTCAAGGACATCGATTACCGCGCGGTTTTTCAGGGCACACTCATCCCGCCCGTGACCGGCCAATATGTGCTGCAGCTTATTTCCGACGGTCCTGCCCTTTTGAAGGTGGGAGAAAAGGGAGGGCCTGCCACCCGCAACATGGAGCAGGGCACTCCCCAGCGCAGCACGGCAACCCTCAGTTTCGAAGCCGGCAAGGAATATCCAGTTGCCGTATGGGTCGAGCAAACGGTCTGGGGCCGGAAAAATATCGCGGAGATGAATTACTGGGCGAAAGACCAGCCATCCATCCGCCTGGAATGGGCCCTGCCGGCCGCTGAGGATGAGGTCGCCAGAACCCTCGATCCCCACCGCAAGACATTCGAGGCGGCCGATGCGGTCATTTTTGTCGGAGGCGGGGATCACAGCGGAGACAGCGAGGGACGCGACCGGACGGACATGAAGTTCCCGCGCGGCCAGGCCGACCTCATCAAACAGATCGCGGCCATCAATCCGAAAACCGCCGTCGTTCTTTATCACGGCTCCCCGATGGAACTTCCGTGGCTCGACAGCGTTCCCTCCGTGCTGGACATGCTGTATCCCGGCACTCTCGGCGGCACGGCGATGGCGAACATTTTGTTCGGGAAGGTTGTTCCTTCCGGCAAACTGACACTCAGTTGGCCGAAGATGCTCGAAGACTCGCCGGCCTACAAGCTGGGCAGGCAGGACGAGGACAACATCTATTTCGACGAGGGGCTCATGCTGGGCTACCGGTATTTCGACACCATGAAAGCCGACCAGCAATTCGCCTTCGGTCACGGGCTCAGCTACACCAAGTTCGATTATTCGGACATGACGGCCGTTTGCAGCGGTGAATCCTGCAAGGTGTCGCTCAAGGTGACCAACTCGGGCGGCAGGGACGCTGCGGAGGTGGTGCAGATCTATGTCGCGCAAAAAAATCCGAAGATACCCCGCCCGGTGCATGAGTTGAGAGCGTTTGACAAAATCGCGCTCAAAGCGGGCGAGACCAAGACGGTGACCTTCGACCTCGGGCCCGACGCGTTTTCCTACTGGGACCCGGAGACGAAAAAATGGACGAGCGATGCCGACGAGTTTGTGATCGAGGCGGCCTCCTCGTCGCGCGACATCCGGCAGACGGCCACCGTGAAATGGGAGGGAACATCTCGTGGAAACTGACCCGATTTTTCGCCGGAGTGGCGCCCGCATGACCGCTGCTCATCGTCACAGTCTCGCGCTCCAATTGCTCGGTCTCGCCTTTTTTTTGTCCGCCTCGTTGTTGGCCGCGGACGATGCCAGTCGCGCGCGGCCTACGGGGGCAGAGGCGTCCGGGTCATCCGCCGCCGGTTTGTTTTGCCAGATAGCCCGACCGGACGCGTTCCCGCCCGGTTCGCTCCGGCTCAGCGATGTGTGCATGAGGCTGCTTGCCATCCGAGGTGATGTCACCGCGCAGCGCATTATCGACACCGGCAACGCCTACCACATCACCCGGGGTCTCTGGTCGAATATCAACAAAAGCGATTTCATCGGGGCGGTGAAGAACCAGGGTTGGGGCTTTCAGGGCACGCTTAACGGCAACACTCCCAATCCGGATTACGCCTTGCGCGACCGTGACGGCCGGCCCTTGAAGGTAAAGAGCAGCAGCCGTTGGTGGGCCGATCCGTCCAATCCCGGCTACCGCAAAGAATACCTGCAGAAGGCCAAGCAATGGATCGATAACGGCGCAACAAGCCTGCAGCGCGACGACCCGGAATTCGGAGTAAGGCAATGGCGTGACAAACGCGACCCCATCTCCGGGGAGGAGTTGCTGGAGTTTTACCGGTGGGCGCGCGAGCAGATCGAGCAATACGCGGGTGGCAAGATCACCATGAGCTTCGGCGATTTCGGAACCGGCGACGCCGGAATGCATTCTTTCAGGGAATGCTTCGACTATCGCATCACCGAGACCCACTTCAATCGTCACAGCCCTTCTTATTTGCTCAGGCTCGGCCGCGAGGCACGCGAGCAGGGCAGACTCATCGTCGTCAGCGGGATGGAGCAGCAACCCGTGGAGATGTTCCGCCTCGCCTTGGCGGGGTGCTATGCCACGGGCAGTCTCTTCGTGCTGCCTTGGGATCAATTCAACATCGACGTGCTCAAAGACCGCAACGCGAAGAGGGTATTCATCGAACCCGAGCATCTGGCGGACTTGAGCGGGTTCGTGCGTGCCAATGCAGGCTATCTCGATGGCTACGCGGATGCTGCCGTGGGCGGCTATGACTTGAAGGAAACCCGCTATGGCAACGAAGAGCCTGTGCGGGTCGAAGGTGGCAGCGGCAAACTCAGCGCCTTCCTGCGCGCCAAGCCCGGGGATCCGGCCGCGCCCGTCGTTGTGCATCTGGTCGAGTGGGGCCAAGCAACGCCGGCCCGACTATTCGTCGATCCGGCAAGGCTCTTCCCGGGACGCCCGGTGCGCATCAGCCTGCGGACACCGAAGCCCTATGACGCCGCCGCGCATACGCAGGCGCAGCAGGCGGGTGATTACCAGACGCTGGTGGATAGCCGGGTTCTGGAACAAACCGACGACCACCGCGTTGCCATACCCCCGCTTGGTCCTTGGGGCTTGGTCGTGATCGAAGATGCCACGCAACCGGCCTTGGTGCCGGTTCCCGGGGCTTGATCGCGGGCAGGCGCTCTCTCGATCGAGCGATGATCCGCGCCAGATCAACCACGTTTTCCCCGACCTGCGGTCCGACACAAAGGATGCTCGAGGAGTCCCCGGAAAAATCTTTTCAGGCACCAAGGCTGCTCTCGCCACCCCGCAAAGCTGTGGGATAAAATGCAAAGTTTTACGATTTACTTGGAAAATTTCCTCTCATGACCAATCCCCATCATCAACACAGTTGCCTGCGCCCGCGGCTCCGGACCGCGGCGGGCCTGCTTTGTCTGCTTCTATTCACCGGCCTTTTTCAGCCGCGGCCGGTTTCTGCCGGAACGGATTTGCGCGATTTGAAAAGCGACACATGGGTCGCCGTCGACGAAGCGGGTCGCGCACTGCCCACGCCGGCGGAAGCGCGTCCGCCCCAGCCTGACAAAACCGTCGGGATCTTTTATTTCCTCTGGCACGGTCCGCATGATTATGACAACGTTTACAATCCGCAAGATGACGGCCAAGGCGTCATTGTTCCCGACCCCGAAAAAGAAAAAGGGCCATACAATCTGACCGAGTGGGCCGAGCGCGGGGGCAACCCCGAGGAACTCGGGCCGTCCGGTGCTTTCCACCATTGGGGGGAATCCGAGAACGGCTACTACTTGAGCGATGATGAATGGGTGATTCGTCGGCACATCCGCTCGCTGGTGGATGCGGGGGTCGATGTCCTCATCATGGACGCAACGAACGGGTTCACTTACCGCGATGTCTACATGAACATCCTCCGCATCATGCAAGAGATGCGGGATCAAGGGGAGAAGACGCCGCAGATCGCGTTCATGGCCGGGGTTGCGGCCACTTCCAAGTCGGTCAAGAAACTGGTGAGAGAGTTGTATGAGCCCGCGCTTCACGAGGATCTGTGGTTCAAGTGGCAGGACAAGCCTCTCCTGCTCGTGGATGACAAGTTGATCGACGACCCGGACCTCAACCAGGCCTTCACCTTGCGCAAGTCATGGGCTTGGAGCCGGAAGCAGGGATGGTTCGGGGACGGGCGCCATGCTTGGCCGTGGATCGATATTTATCCCCAGGGCTTCGGGTGGGACACCGATCCGTCGGTGCCGGAGGCGATGGCGGCCTCGGCCGCCGGGCACCCGACCCGCACCGAGGGCCGCAGCTACCACAAAGGAAAGCAGCCGCGCCCGGGGACGGAAACTCCCTACGAAGGGCTGTTCTTCGCCGAGCAGCTCCAGCGGGCGCTGGAAGTGGATCCCCAGTTCCTCATGGTCACTGGCTGGAACGAATGGGTAGCCCAGAGGCTCTCGGCAAAACAGGGTCAGATGCTCGCCGGCAAGCGGCTACAGGAAGGTGATCCTCTTTTTGTCGATTGTTACTCCACCGAATTCAACCGCGACATCGAGCCCGACAAAACGCCCCAAGGCGACAATCTCTATCACCAGCTTGTGGCGGGGATCCGCAAGTTCAAGGGGGCGAGGGAAGTGGAGGCCGCCGGGCCGGAGGTGTCCATACCCGTGAAAGCCGATCCGGCCGCCTGGACGAACGTGACGCCGGAGTTTCTCGATTCCCGGGGAGATACCACGCACCGCAACCATCCGGGCTGGGGGAGAATCGGAACCTACACGCACACGATGGGGCGCAATGACATCCTCTCCTCCAAAGTCGCCCGCGATGGGAAAACAGTCGTCTTTGCCGCCACGACCGCGGACTCTATGACACCGCCGTCTGATCCGGGATGGATGGAGCTTTTCCTCAACACCGACCGGAATTTTTCCACCGGTTGGAGCGGGTTCGACCTCATGCTCGGTCCTGCGGCGGATATCAAAGAAGAGGGCGGGCTGGTGCGCTTCACCAGGCCGGTCCTCAAGTGGGACGGCTCCAAGTGGGTTCCTTCCGGTTCGGTGGCGCAGGGTGCCGTGCGCGGGAATTTTCTCGAGGTGGCTCTTCCGCGATCATTGTTTCCCGAGCCCTTGGATTTCTATTTCAAGTGGGCGGACAACCCGGCCGGTCACGACCACATCCTCGATCTTGAAAAGGGCGGGGACACGGCTCCCAACCGGCGGTTCCAATACCATTTCCGCACGCAGACATCCGCCGCTCCAAGCCCGGGTGCCTCCCAACCGTGAAAGTCGCGGCTTGGATGGCCGTGGCATCGGCCGCATTTCCCGGGGCTCTTGCCCATGCGATGGCCGCATCCCCGCGGCATGATGTTCCTGCCCGCCCGAACATCGTTTTCCTGCTGGCGGATGATTTGCGGGTGGGGGCCATGGGGTTCGAGGGGCACCCGCTGGTGAAAACACCGAATCTCGACGCGCTGGCCAAGCGCGGCTTGGTGTTCAACAACTCCTTCGTCACCACGCCGATCTGCTCGGTCAGCCGCGCCAGCATCCTTTCGGGCCAATACGCAAGGCGCCACGGCGTGAACGACTTCCAGACCGCCCTGCCGGACCTTCGTCAAACGTATCCGGCTCTCCTCCGGGAGTCCGGATACTTCACCGGCTTTATCGGCAAGTGGGGGGTCGATGCGGGCAGCGCAAGTGCTCTCGACGAAGCGGCGCGGACGTTCGATTTCTGGGCCGGGGATGCGGACCAGACGATCTACTGGCACGAACGCGGATGCGACTACGTCACGCACGACGGAAATGCCGCGCGCGGCCACATCGCTTGCACCTGTCCTCCGGAGGTCCGCAGGTCAGAAGGCGTCCTCGATGGAGGTCCGCATCCCTTGCTCAAAGATCCCGTGCATTTGGAAACCGGGGTGATCCCCGCAAAAGTGCGGCAGTTTTTGGACCAGCGCGCCGCAGGCAAACCGTTCAACCTTTCGATCAGCTTCAAGGCGCCCCACGGGCCGTTCGACGGCTATGCCAAAGAATTTGCGCGGCGTTTCGAGGGAGCCCGGATGCCACTCGGCCCCACTGCCAATCCCCGGGAAGCCGCCCGCCAGCCGGAGTTTCTGCGCCACTCCCTGGAAAGTCCGCGCGGCTGGGCCATGGCCCATGACCGCGCCATGAACGGCAAAACGCAAAAATACCTTCGTGATTACCACCGCTTGGTCGAAGGACTCGACAGGTCCGTCGGCGAGATCGTGGCCGAGTTGGAGCGCCGCGGCCTCGGGGACAATACGGTCGTCATTTTGACCTCCGACAACGGCCACTTGCACGGCGAGCACGGATTCTTCGGAAAGTGGCTGCTTTACGAGGAATCGATCCGCGTTCCACTCATCATCGCCGACCCCCGTCAGCCGGCCGAAGACCGCGGAAGAACCTCGGATGCCTTGGTCCTGAACATCGATCTGGCGCCAACCATGCTTGCGCTCGGTGGTGTCCCCGTGCCCGCGGAGATGCAGGGAATCAGCCTCGTTCCCCTGCTTTCGGATCCTTCCTTGGCGCTGCGTGACTCTTTCTTCTGCGAGCACCTTTACGAGCATGATGTCAACAGCCCGGTGCTCCACATCGTCCCGTCCGAGGGGCTCCGCACGAAGGACTGGAAATACATACGCTACTTCAAGAATCCCGGCCCCGAAGGCGAGCAGCTCTTTGACCTCTCCGCCGATCCTCTCGAAACGAAAAATCTGGCCGGCGACCCGGATGCCGCCGGTCAGCTCAACGCGCTGCGCACAGAATACGAGCGTCTCCGCATCGAGCTTGGTCCGCACCGGACTTGGACATTGGAGCGCTCCAAGTAGAAGGAGGCTGTGCCTCTTCAGGCGGCGGGGGGTGAAGAGAATCCCGTTGATCGTGTCCCGCTCACAGCGCCAGCGACTTGGTGTCGCTGACCGTGAACGGCTCTTCGCCGCGGACCCGGACGCGTATCGGATTCGGAGTCGAGAGGTTGTAGCTGAGACCGGTCTTCCCGCGTTGCCAGGATACATCGATCCAGCCTCCTTGCGGATGAGGAAGGCGTCCCGACGCCTGCGGGAGCGAGCCCGGTTCCAAACGCAGATCGAACAGCCCCGATTCCTCGCCGAACGCCGGATGCAGGCCGAGAACGTATCGGGAGAGCAGCCACGTCGGGCAACCGGCCCACTGGTGGCAGTGGCTCCAACGGGTGTCGAAGACTTCGATCCATGTCGTGCGGCCGTTGCCGAGCATGAAATCCCCCCAGCATCGGCGGAACTGCCCGAGCACGAAGTCCATCCTCCCGCGATCGATGAATAGCGGCATCACATAGTGCGCGAAATACGGTGTGATCAGCCGGCGTGTATAACCGGCGGGATCGTCGTTCCGCGGCGCCGACAAGTCGTTCGGGAAACAGTTGTCGATGTGCGCAGCGAGATAATCCAGACAGCCGGCTTCGTCCCCGATCAACCCGAGCCGCATCGCCAGGGCGGAACAATGATATCCGACGGCATCCCATCCGCCGGCGGCCATCTTTGCCGCAATGCGTTTTTTCAACAGCTCGGCGAGTTCGCGGGATGGATCATCCCACGTCGCGGTGTCCTTCCCCAACGCTTTCGCCCATTCGGACATGCTGCGAAGGGACCAGAGATAGTGGAGGTTGCAGGCGGTATCGACAGGTCCGTCTTCGGCCTTGTAGCCCCAATCCACAAAGTTCCACCCGGCGACATTGTGAAGGCCGTCGCTCCGCCAAAAAGCGCGGATGGCGGCCATGTTGCGAAGTGCCGGTTCCCACAGTTCCGCAAGCAGGGCCTTGTCACCCGTGTGGCGCAGGTGATTCATCACCGCAACGGCCCATTGGAATGCATACGTCGGGAGATAGCCGCACCCGCCGGGGGACAAACCCGCGACGAGACCGTCCTCGCGCGCGCACAGTGCCGATTGGATCAGGGCGCGCTTGCAAAGCCGCAGGTCATGGTAGCCCGACGCGGCGATTTCCATCCCGACCGATGCCACATCGCCGACCCACTGGCCGCGTTCGCGGGTGGGATTGTCCGTGAGGGCATCCTCCGCGCAAGCGCGGTAGGTTTCGATGCCGACGTGCCAGATCTTTTCGAGCAACGGGTCGCCGCACCGGAAATCCGCCTCGCTGGGCGCGTGGTAGCCGCGTTCCAGAAACTTCTCCTCGAGAAAGGCCGCGCCCTCCCGGGCATTCAAAATGTGGACTTCCAGAAATCTCCCGCCTTTGGGAGTGAGCGTCGCGAATGTCTGCTTGCCGCCGCGCGCGACAAAGCGGTCGACGTTGCAGGACGCGCCCGCGGAGAGATTGATGAAGGGACTCACCCGGCCGTCGGTCAGATATTCGGCCAGCGCGAACTCGACGATCGTTCCCTCGGGAAGATCCAGACTGAAAGCGGGCCTCCCGAGACGCACCCTGCCCAAGTCATAAAGCCTCCAGACGCCGGAGGCGGGGAGGTCGCGACAAACGCGGTCGCGGACGAAAAAGGCATGGGCCGGCTCGTCTGCGGCATACCCGAAAGTCGCGGCCAGCGGACCTTCGGCCAGGCAGGTCAGCCGGTGCGGGAATGTTTGCACCGGATCCAAATCGGCAGCGACCGGCTCGGGAAGCGGCGAAGCGTCATGAACGGGGGCGCCCCAATCGGCGTCGTCGAATTCCAAGCGTTCCCACCCTTCCGGTTCCTTCCGGGTATCGCGCCATTCCACCCAACCCAGTTGGGGGTTGATCCGGCGGACTTGCGAAGTCTGGGACTCCAGCAAACGGCTTTTCCATTCCACCGGCACTTGGTGGCGGCCCGACAAAACCTCGCACCAGACGAACGGCGGCGTGTCTTTGAGGATGCGGGTCTCGACCCCGGTGTGGTGCGCGTGAAACGCGAGCACGTGCCGGCCGGCGTCCAGCGAAATGCGGACGCTTTGATATTCCGGCCGTTCCAATGCGAAACGCAGCGGGCCCTCGAGGAGCGGGGTGCCGTCAAGCCAAGCCTGATACCACGCCGAGCCGACGGCGCGAATTTCGATTTCTCCGGGTTCAGACAAGCAAAACGATCCGCGGAACAAAGAGTAGGAGTCGGGCGCAGGCGACGCGTGAGACCAGAACGAATTTTTCATGCAGCTGGAAAGAAAACCACAGATTTGATCGGTCAGGCTATCAGAGGGCCCGTCCGCTGACGAGGTGGAAGTTGCGAGCCCCGGGCAGGGTCATGGCCGGGCGTCTGGCGGCGTTGCTTCGCCAGTCACGATGCGCAGAGGCATCGCTCCCTGCTCGCGCCTTGCCAACTGCCCCGCCATGAGCCTGCGCCACTACGCGAGGTTTCGGGATAGATTCTAGTTGGTTTGGACAACGCGCAGGCGCACGAAAATGCGGTCCACGCTGGGGTCAGGTTCGTAGGAGATCTCGCTTGCCGAATCCGTTGCCTCAGTGGCTTGTGTCCATGACCCTTGCACGAGGTCGGTGCGGGTTTCGATAAAGTATGTGACGTCCCCGTTGGCGGAGGCAGCGGCTCCCTTCGAGTAGGTGATTCTGCGACCGTTGAAAGTCCCCGCAGCACCCTCGGCGACTGTCGGATTGAGGCCGAGGGCATATTCCGCAAGGTTCGGAATGCCATCGCTGTCATAGTCCCCGGTGGGCGGCTCTCCGTCGATGCCCGAAGCCGAGGCCCAAACGCCGAAATTGTTGCCGCCCTCGGTCACCAGGAGACGTCCTGTTCCGGTGATGGCGGACGACTCGTGCTGCGCCCCGGAATCGACGGCGCCCCATGTGCCGGCCGCCTGCTTGGCGCCATTCAGGTAGAGACTGCGGATGGTGCTGGTTCCGGTATGGTCGAGGTTGAGTTTTCCGGAGTTGACCCAGACGTCGCCGCTGGGCGAGGACGTGCTCTTTAAGGTGAGAGTGCCGGCACCGTTCATGGTGAGATCTCGGCGGCCGTTCCAGTTCGGCAGGGTCACATTGCCTGCACCGGTGACGAACAGATCGCAGTCGCCGGTTATCCCGGAGATGTTGGTGATGGTCAGCATGCCGGCCTGCGATTCGATATTGTAGCGGGTGCCACCGGCAGCAACATCGAGCGCCAGGGAGTTGTTTCCCGCAAGGTTGCGCACCGCGACATTCGCGTTCGCCGCGTCCCGGCCCTGCACGGTGAGTGTGCGGGCGAGGGTGATGTTGTTCTCGAGCTCCACCACGCTGGTGTTGGCACCGCCAAGAATGCCGAGCGGCTCGGTATTGTCGCTGCCGAAAGAGTTGTTGTTGTTGGCCCGCACGGTGAGACCGTTTCCAATATTGATCTCCTTGGCGGCGGTGCCGCGGTCCCCGCTCAGGATCAAAAGCGACGTCGCCACCCCGGTGCCGTCGATGGTGTTGATTGTCGTGGCATTTGAGCCCGTCCAAGCGCCGCCAAACTCCACGGTGGAGCCGTCGATGGTGTAGGTCTTCGAACTCGATCCCCAAAAGACACCGCCGTTGAACGTGAGCTTGCCGGAGCCAATGCCGCCGAGGTAGTTCGCTTGGGCAGTCGAATTCCCGCCGAAGGTGATGGCGTTGGTGATGATTCGATCGGTGCCATCCGAACGCAGGCGAGCCACCTCGTTGGTGGCATCCGCCCTCAGGTTGACGGTGCCGCTGCCCAAGGCGTTGCTGTTGCCGACAACCAAGGTTCCGAGATCGATGTTCACGCCGCCGCTGAAGGAGTTGCTACCGGACAGAATCCATGTCCCGGTGTCGCTCTTGATGAGGGCCACCGTCGCCCCGGTGTTGTTCACAATGGCGCCCGAGATCGTATTGTTTCCGGTGTTGGTGCCACGCAGGGTGAGAGTGCGAGCCACAGCGGCGATCCCCGCCTCATTGAACGTCGCATTGTTGAAAGTAAGCGTGCCCGAACCGTCGTTCTGGATCGTGGCGCTTCCGTTGAACGTTGTGTTAGTTCCATTGCCGACCCGCATCAGACGACTGATGGTGGTGTCGCCGGACCCTGTATATCTCAGCACGCCGCTGGTGGTCGTCTGACCGAGACGAACGGCGTTCGTGCTGCTGCCTAAGGCGCTCGCCGAGGTGAAGGCCAACGTGCCTTCGTTGACGTAAAGATTGAAGGAGGACGCGGAGTTGTCGCCCGACAGCAGCAAGGTGCCGGTGCCGAGTTTCACCCGGTCTCCAGTGTTGGTCACGCTGCCGGAAAACTCTGTGGTGATGCCGTTGGTGACGGTTACGTTCTTGGCTCCCGTGCCCCAATTGACCGGACCGGTGAAGGTCAGGTTGCCGGTGCCGGCGCTGCCAAAAGTTGCGTCCGTTCCGAGCGTCATGGCATTGGCGATCGTTCGTGCGGTGGCGTCTGCGGACCTGATCGTCGCTGCGCTGTTGGCGATGTTGAAGACTCCAGATCCCAACGCGTTGTTGTTCCCGATGGCAAGCGTGCCAGCCCCGACCCTGACGCCGCCCGTGAACGTGTTGCTTGCCGACAGCGTCACTGTGCCAGCGTCTACCCGCAGTAATCCCGCAGCCAGGTCACTCACAACGCCCTTCACGTCCCAGTTGCCCGCATTGAAATACAAGGTGGCGTTGGCTGAGCCTCCCTTGGTGATCATGACGTTTTGCTCGATCGTCGCTGTGTTGGTGGAGTTGTTGGCGAAGTAATAGTTACGAATTGTGGAACCCTCGCCCAAAAACAACGTGATCGGGTTGCCTGTCCCGGGTGCACCGATGGTGAGCGCCCCCGCTCCGCTGGCGATCTGAATGCTCGCATTCGTAGCGCTACTGCTACTGCTGTAGAAGAGACGAAGGATGTTGTTGGTCGAGGCCGAGTTGGCGAGTGTGACAGCACCGGTCTGATCAGCCGTCATCACCAAACCGACGCCGAAATTGCCGCCGAACGCTGATCCGAAAGTGAGATTGAGCGGGCCGGGAACCAAACCATCCCATCGGACATCCTGCCGACCGGTTGTTGTGTTTGTGCTGCTTGCGGGCACGGCATTGCCTACCCAGTTGCTTGAATTGAGAAGGTCGGATGTGGAGGCCGTCCCGTTCCATGTGCCGGTCACCGGTCCGGTGGTCACCTGAAGTAGTCCGGTGCCGGTAATGGCGGACGACTGATTTGTCGCCCCGGAACCGACTCCGCCCCAAGTGCCGGGGAGTTGTTGCACGCCATTGATGTAAAGACGACGGATGGTGTCCGTTGCGTTGTGGGTGAGGTTGAGCGTGGCCCCGGCGGCAATGCGCACATCGGCTCCGTCGGCCAGTCCCGCGTTCGACATGCTCAAGGTTCCCTCCATAATGGAGGTCTGCCCGGTGTAGTTGTTGCCGGGGTTCGCAATGAAAAGGGCTCCGGGGCCGGTCTTGGTGATGCCGCTCGAAATTCCTCCGGAACCGCTGAGCAAGGCTGCAATGGTCGAATCGCCGACGGTATGAATGGTGGGCGAGTTCGAGAGCAGGATCGTGATGTTGTTGCTGGCAATGGTTGCCGGCGAGGAACCCGCAAATTTGAGCGTGCCGCCGTTGAGCGTTGCCGAGGCTGCAAGCGATACGCCGGTGGCGAGTTCCAGTGTCCCGCCGTTGGCCACGGTGATGGAACCCGACGTGGCGGAGAGGGATCCTCCATTGGCAATGCGGAACAATCCCGTGCCGCCGATTTGCAGGGTCGAGTTGTTTTTCAAGTTGAGCGAGCGCTCGAGGTTGACTGTGCCGCCCGAGACATTCATCGCCGCAGTGCCACCGTGACCGACCACAAAGTCAGGGGCGTTTCCGGTGAGGTTCAAAGTGCCACCGCTCACATTGACCGACGACCCGCCTGCCGTGGACCAACCGATGAGCATAGTGTCATTGGCGGTCACCACGCCGCCGGAGATGTTCAGTGTGCCGGTTTGCGTCCCGCCGTTGAGGCCGGCTCCCAGCCCGAGGTAGCCGGTGGTCAGGTTTCCGCCGGTGACGTTGAGCACGCCGGAACCGCTGCCGGGGAGGCTCCAATTGCTTCCCCAAGAGTCATAACCGATGAGCAAACCTTTGGTCCAAGCGCCGCCGGTCCATTCATCGCCGTCTTGGAACGTGACGGTGTGGACGATTCCTGCAGGGCTCCCGCTGGAGGGTTTGCCCTTGCTCCATGTGGCGGGCGCATTCCAGTTGCCTGACGCCACCGAAGCGGTCGGCGGATTGTATTCGTAGGTCGTGAGGGAGACGGTGACATTGCGCACCGTGCCGCCATTGGAGGCACCGCCAAGGGCGCTGAAATACAGGTCCACACCGGCGGTCAGCGGCAGGTTCTTTTTGTTCAGCTTCACGCGCGCCGTCTTCCACTGCCCGTCGCCATTGCCGTGCCGCAACTGCATCTGGCAGACCCGCCACTCACCAGGCTTGTCAGTGGAGGCGGGAAAGGGATTGGCAAAAAGATAGAGGTTTTTGTTGGCAGCGAAGGTGCTGTTGTCGAGATACTCGAAGGTGATGACCCCGTCGAAGTGGGCGCCTCGCACGGAACTGGACGTTGCCTCGGGGATGTCGATGTTCTGGTTTACCCCGTTCGAGACGACGGCCTCCACATTTGTGAAGTAGGAGTGCGTGTAGGTGGTCGAAACAATCGTGTCTCTCCACGCCTGCAACTGCGCCCGCACGGCCGCCAGCCTGTTTGCGGCGGCGGTGTAAGAAGCAGCAGATGCAGCGGCGATTTCTTGGCCGGCCGTATCCAGCTTGTCGCTCTCCGTTTTCAGCGGAGAGGCCGGGTATCCGGCGGCTTCGAGAAACTTCACCATCTTGCGCAATTCGAAGAGTTGCTTGGGCAGGGTGAAGTCGAGCGAAGCGCTCGGGTCCGGGAGGCCCTTGAATTGCGCGGAATACTTCGCGGTGGTGCGAAGTTCGCGATCCCCGTAATCGGTCATCGGCTCGATGCCGGAGCCTTCGGTGTGGTCGCTCCAGGTCGGGATGAACACGGCATCGATCACGTCGCGGTCGCGCAAATACTGCTCCCACACGTTGCTGTAAGTGAGGCCGCCTTTGCGGTCCAAGAGTTCGACAATCCACTGCCCCCATGCGGCATTGTATTTGTTGTCGAACCCGGGCATCACCCCCGCCATGTTCACCCGGTCGTTGGTATTTTTGAGCATTCCCTCCACGTGGGCGCGGGCGAATTCCGTGGCGTCGCGCTCGTCGCCCCATTTTTGGTAGATCAACGAGTTAGTCGCCCTCTCGGTCGCCGGCTTCCAGCCGAACGAACCGTCGGTTTGCGTCTCCCAACCGGAGGGATCGCTCCAGAACTTCTGGTCATTGGGGTTTCCTGCCGCGAGCAATCCCACCGGCGCCTGCCTCGGCATCACAAACGGATGCGGGACGTTGTTTGTTTTTTTGTAGGTGTAAGTATTGGTTTTGAGGGTCGCGAAATCGGACGGGGTCAACGGGCTTCCCTGGAAAATCGGCATCAGCGGTTTGCCGCCGATCGTCGCCGCGTTGGTCTTGTCATAGACCCGGTTGATCAGCTGCTGGAAAAGCTGCGGAATGTAAGCAAACTTCGACGCATTCGAGTTCGGGTCTTTCCCGTTGGCTGTGCACCATGCTTTGTAAGTCGCGTCGGTCTGGATGACGCCGTAATAAAAAGCATCCAGCCAGTGGATGCCGAACTCCATGCCATACTTTTCGCTGGTCGCCTGGAGGAGTTGCACGTCGTCAGCGGTCAAGCCGGCGGGGCACCCGTATTCGTGGAGAAAGCCGTCGATGCCAGCCATCTTCGCGGTCAGCACATGATACTCGGCGTAGTCCGGATCGTTGTAGGACTGCATGCCCACGGCGGGATTTCCCGGGCCGGCCAATTGGTTGTTGCCGTTGTCGTCCACAAGGTCGGCGTTGTAGTTGGCGATGTGGTTGGGCGCCTCCGGGCTTCGGGCCTCTTGCTTCCAGTTGCCCAACTGGCCGTCGTTTTCGCGCGTGTAGCGGTATCCGTGGAAGTCGGCGAAAACCTTCTTCCCGGAGTCGGCCTGCCGCACCTTGAACGAGTCGATGTTGACGTAGTTCGTAAAAGCGCTCTGCGGAAGAAGCAGACGCACAGTGCCCGCACCCGAATTGATGTAGGTCGGGGTGGCCGGCGCGTATTGGCCGAGTAAGGTGAACTCGGGTTCCCAAGGGCGCTTGGTAAACACCTGCACACGCGAATCGTTGATCCGCACCCGGAACGACACCCAATCATACTGCCCCAAATTGAAACTGGTCGTGCCCAGATTCGTGGAGACGGACTCCGATCCCGGTTCCATGATGGCTACGCTGATTTCCTTGTTGGCTGCATTGGCTGCGAAGCGAACGCGCGTATTCCCGTTTGTGTTCTGACGCAGAACCAAATCGAAATAATTCCCGGTAAAAGGAAACCGGTTCAGGTCGAACTCGACGATGAAATCCTTGCCCGAAAACCCGGCGACCTCTGCGTAGGCCTCGGCGGCATTAGCCGTGAGGGAACCCTGCAGGCAGTTCCAGCCGCTTCCCGCGATGATCATGTAAATACCCGGGGAGTTCACCGTCCACTTGGCCGGGTCCACCTGCGACCCGTTGGGCAGGCCGAAATCATCCTGCATCACTGTTTCCAGCGCGGACGCGGACTGCAGGCTGGCCAGAAGGACCGCCAACAAAATCACCGGCACCGAACGGACCCGGAGGGAGAATCGTCTAGGGGAGGAGAACAATGCCGATTTCATTGCGCCAACTACATTTTAGATAGCTGAGGAGAGAAATCAACCGGGCAAATATCGGGACAAGCCAGCCCTCATAAGGCCTTGGATTTATCGAGCCGGGTTTTCTGGCGGAGCCCCCGGTCGCTTGAGTGTCTTGGGGTAAAAATAAATGCATGCGGCAGACACGACGAGAGAGAGACCGATGACGGCAATATATCCGGCCCGCAGAGCCAGCAGCGTTCCGGAGGATTGCTCGGGCAGTTCGGGATCAAATCCCGTGGCCGCGAGGACGTAGCCGCTGAGCAGGGTCGAGAGGGCAATGGCGACTTTTTTGCCGAATTCGAACGACGAACTGTAAACGCCCTCGCGCCGGTGTCCGGTCTCGACTTCGTCGGCATCGCAGATATCGCCGAGCATCGACACCCCGACCAGAAAAGCTCCATTGAGCGCGAACCCGATAAAAAACGACGGGATCACCAAGAGCCACGGATAGGACGGGGTGAAAAGCCACCACGTCGTGCAAGTGAAGGCCAGAGCCATCACCAGCAGCCAAAGCACGGCATCGCGCTTGCCGATCAGCGCCGAGAACCACGCGGCAAACGGCATGCCCAGGAAGCCCGACCCGAGCAGGAGCGTTCCCGCCAGACCGCCCACCACCGCGGCCGCCTGTTTGTCTCCGCCGAAGACATGGTATAGCGAAACATAAAGGCCCAGCGGGCCGGCCAGAACCATGCCCAAGAGCACGCAAAGGGTGCTGCCGGTGAGCGCAAGAAACGCACGGTTGCGGAATGTCAGGGCCAGCGAGTGAAAAAGCGGCATCGGCGTGGCTTTGGCGTGGGCCGGCGGTTCCGCCACGAAAATGGCGGGGATCAATCCCGTCACCAGCGCGGCCAAGGCCATGATCCAGCCGACCACGCGCGCTCCCTCCGCTTCGTTCGGCCCGATGAACAGGCACAGTTTGTAAAGCCAGGGGATCGCCAGCCCGACCGCCAGCCCCAGGTAGGGGCGCCAAGCCAGCACCCGCGTGCGATCGTCCGGATCGTCGGTCAGTTCCAGTCCCTGCGCCGAGTAGGGTATGACAAAGATCGCGTAGGCCACGTAAAAGAGCGAGCACACCGCGAAGAACCACCAGACCAAACCTTCGGGGCCGAGGAACCGCGGCGGGCTGAAAAGAATCCCGAGCAGGAGCGACGCCATCACCACGCCGCCGAAGATGAGCGGACGGCGCCTGCCCCACCGGGTCCGCAGATTGTCCGAGAAATTGCCGATCACGGGATCGATGACGGCGTCCAGGATGCGCGGCAACCCGAGGGCGAAGCCGAGTTTCACCGCATCCACGCCCAGACCGATGTTGAAAATCGGCAGCACCAGACTGTTCATCCCGTTGTAGAGGATGTTGTCCGCGGCTCCGCCCGATCCCCAAAGCAGTTTGCGGGAGAGGGGCACCCGCGGGGCGCGCGCCGCGGGATGCACGGGCGCCGCCGGTGACGGCTCGGGGGGCGTGGCGGGGGAATGCATGGCCGGACGTCTCCGGGCTTGTCCGGTTCAGGGCATGTCTCGCGATGCGGTCAGCGCTTGGAGAGCACCGCGGCCTCGTAGGCTTTCACCTCGGCCATCCACGCGCGGTCGCCGGGCGTGTTTTGCCGGCGGCAGTGTTCCTCCCAAACCGCGCCGAGAGGCAGCGTTTTCGATTCTTCCATCAACGCCAGGCGCGCCGTGAAGTCTCCCGATTGCTCCGCATCGCGGAGCATGGCTGCCGGCTCGAGGAGAGCGGCCAGCAGGGCCTTCAAAGACGAGCGCGTTCCCAGCACCCAAGCCGCCACGCGGTTGATGCTGGCGTCGAAAAAGTCCAGACCGATGTGCGTGCGGGGCAGGAAATCTCCGCGCACGAGTTCCTCCATGATGCCGCGGGTCGCGTCGTCGAAAATCACCACATGGTCGCTGTCCCAGCGCACGCCGCGACTCACATGCAGCAACAGTCGCGGCACGAACTGCAGGACGGAGGAAATTTTGTCCGCCAGATTTTCCGTGGGATGGAAATGCCCCGCATCGAGGCAGTATAGGAGCTGGTGCTTCACCGCGTAGGCGAGATAGAACTCGTGGCTCCCCACCACGTAGGATTCCGAGCCGATGCCGAACAATTTGCTCTCCACCGCATCGAGGTTGTGGGCGCGGTCCACCGGCGCCGCGAAGACGGTGTCCAAAGACTCCGCCAGCCGCTCCCGCGGGGATTTGCGGTCGTAGGGGATGTCCTTCGATCCGTCCGGGATCCACACGTTGGTCACCGCCGGGCTGCCGAGCTGGCGGCCGATTTCTGCGCCGATCTTGCGGCAGGCGATGCCGTGCTCGACCCAGAACCGGCGGATGCCGGCGTCGGGGTGGCTGAGCGTGAGTCCGTCCGAGGCGAGGGGATGCGAGAAAAAGCTCGGGTTGAAGTCCATGCCCATGCTGCGCTCCTTGCACCAATCGATCCACGACTGGAATTCCGCCGCCGTGTAGGCGTTGCGGTCGATTTTTTTCCCGTCGAGGTCCGCGTAGCAGGAGTGGAGATTGAGCCGGTGGGTGCCGGGAATCAGCGAGAGCGCTTTGTCCAGGTCGCTCCGCAGTTCCGCGATGCTGCGGGCCTTGCCGGGATAATTCCCCGTGGCTTGGATCCCGCCGCCCGATAGCTCGGCGCCGGGTTTTTCAAATCCTCCCACATCATCCCCTTGCCAGCAGTGAAGGGAGATCGGCGTCGCGGCCAGAACTTCCAAGGCGCGCTCCGTATCGACGCCCAAAGTCGCGTAGTGTTCTTTTGCCGGGCCGTAGGCCGAAGGATCGTTTGTTTTCATG